>NZ_JBHVEU010000506.1:0-6140 GCF_042802075.1 Kitasatospora sp. NPDC057518 | reverse complement strand
CGGCTCGGCTCAGCCGGTGGACTGGACCTCGTACGGGGCCGGGTAGCGCGTCTCGTACGGGGTCAGCACCAGCCGCACCACGTCCTCCAGGCGCCGCCGGGCGTCCCCGAGGGTGGTGCGGCCGGTCACCCAGGCGGTCAGCTCGCCCTGCCAGGCGTGGGCCACGATGTGCCGCACCAGGTCGCTCGCGGCGGCCGGCACCTCGGCCGTCACCGCTTGCAGAGCGGTGCTGTCGGCCCGGGCCATGCCCTGCAGGGCCTCGCTGGCGAAGGGGTCGGTGGAGGCGGCCACGGCCACCCGTAGCCGGGCGAGTTCGGGCTGCCGCTGGTAGGCCCGCATCCCGCCCCGGACGAACCGGACGGCCCGGTCGGTGGCCCCGAGCCCGGCCCTCGGTCCGCGCAGCTCGGCCACCAGGTCGGCCAGCAGCAGGCGGTGCCATTCGGCGATCGCCGCAGCCAGGAGGTGGTCCTTGGAGGAGAAGTAGCGGTACGCCGTCCCCAGGGCGACTCCGGACCGCTCGCAGACTTGTTTCATCTGCATACGCTCGACGCCGATCTCGTTCACCAGGGCGAGCGCGGCCGCGATCAGGCTTTCGCGGCGTTCGAGCTGACGCGGAGACATCGCCTCCACCGGCCGTGGTGACAGGTCAACCTTGGTCACCCGCACCATGATACGGGCCGGGGCCGCTCAGGAGTATGACGCCGTCCGGCCCCCTTCCGTTCGTCCGGCGGTCACCGGGGTGCCGGAGGTGTGACGAGGGGGCCCTCGGGCGTCACGACGGGTCGCGGACCAGCGCCTCCTGGACGGCGGAGGCGACCAGCCGGCCGTCCAGGTCGTAGAACTCGCCGAGCGCCAGGCCCCGGCCGTCCGAGGAGGACGGGCTGCGCTGGGCGAACAGCAGCCACTCGTCGGCCCGGAAGGGGCGGTGGAACCACATCGCGTGGTCCAGCGAGGCCATCAGCAGCCGGGGCGGCTCGGTGCGCTGGAAGAAGTTCGACTGCACGTCCAGCCCGACGGTGGAGGCCAGGGTGAGGTCGGACAGGTAGGTGAGCGCGCCGGCGTGCAGCAGCGGGTCGCCGTCCGGCAGCGGGGAGGCGGTGCGCATCCAGACGAACTGCTGGAGCAGCCCGGGGACGGCCGGCGGCAGCCCCGGGGTGTCCGCCGGGACGAACCGCAGGTCGAGGTCGCGGAAGCCGCCGGACGCGGCGAAGCCCCGGCGGACCTCCTCGGGCAGGAGGGCGACGGCGTTCGGCAGCGACTCCGGGTGCGGCAGCGGCGGGATCCGGCGCTGGCGGTCGGCGGCCGGCTCGGGGTGCTTGAAGGAGACCGAGAGGGTGAAGATCTCGTTCCCCCGCTGGAGCGCCGTCACCCGGCGGGTGGTGTACGACAGGCCCTCGCGGACCCGCTCGACCAGGTAGTCGATCGGGTGGCCCGGGGTGCCCGGCAGCAGGAAGTAGCCGTGCAGCGAGTGCACCGGGCGCTCGTCCTCGCAGGTGCGCCCGGCGGCGACGAGCGCCTGCGCGGCGACATGGCCGCCGAAGGCGCGCATCGGGGCGCCGGCGTGGCAGCAGCCCCGGAACGTGTTCTCGTCCAGCCGCTCGATCTCCAGCAGCTCGGCGAACGGGGCGGTCGGCACGGCGCGCCGTTCGGCCCGGACGTGCGGTTCGGTGAGGTCGGTCACGAGGCCATAGTGGCAGAAGCCAACCGTGTGGTGGTGTGACCTGGGTAACGCCGTCCGCGGGCTCGCGCGATGACATAGAACACGTTCCAGTCCGATCCCCGGCTCCGGCTCCGCGTCCGGCCGGGGCGGGGCCCTCCCAGTGCCCTCCCGGCGCCCTCGCGAGGCCGCCCCGCGGTCGTCCCGACGGATTGTCAGTGCCCTCACCTAGCGTGCTCGGCATGACGCAATCCGCACACGCGTACGCCTATCTGCGCCCGTCGGCCGTCCTGGACGGCGCCGACGGCCGGCACCTCGACCTGGCCACCTCCGGCGGCGCCACCCCGCTCGGCGCCGCCGCCAACCCGCGCTTCTTCGCGGGCTTCCTGGCCGATCCGGCGCCGGCCGCCGCCGCGCTGCTCGCGGTCGCGGACGTCGCCGCCGCGCGCTACTACCAGCCGCGGCTGCGCGCCTCGCTCGACCCGGTGGTCACCGCGAACGGGGACCGGCTGCGCTTCGAGTCCTTCTCGGGCTGCTGCGGCGTCTACGCCCGGCTCGACGTGCTCGGGGCCGGGCTCGACGGGGACGAGATCGGCCACGGCACCACCAACGTGGACGTCAACAACCCGCTGCGCGAGGCGCTGACCAGGATCGGCCCGGCCGACCCGCTGCACCTCGCGGTCGGGCCGGACGCGCTGGAGGTCACCACCTTCGACGGCCCGCTGGTCGAGAAGAAGGTGCCGCTGCCGGAGCGCTGGCTGCGCGGCTTCGCCGAGACCCAGGTGGTCGCCGCCGGTTTCGAACCGCGCGCCGAGCTGCCCGCCGCCGAGGCGGTGCGGTTCCTGCGCTCGCTGCCGCGCGGCGGGCGGGCCGGCGTCGGCTGGGTCGTCCCGGCCGGGAAGACGCTGCGGCCGACCACCCGGCCGGTGCCCGGCGCGGTCTGCCTGCCCGGGCCCGACCGGCTGGTGGCGCTCCAGCGGGTGCTGAGGCACGCGCTCGCCCTGCGGGTCTACGGGCCGGTCGCGGCCGGGGAGCCGACCGCCTCCGCCTGGGAGGCGGTGCTGCCCGGCATGCGGCTGACCCTGACGCTGTCTCCCGACGCCGCCCGGGGCTTCTCCGGCGAGGGCGGCGTGCTCGACGCGCTCGCCACCGGCACGGCCGAACAGGACGCCGAACTGATCGCGGTGCTGCTCGCCTGGGAGCCCCGGATCGAGGTCGGGGACCTCGCCGCCCAGTCCGGGCTGAGCCCCGAGCGGGTCCGCGCCGCGCTCACCCGGCTGGGCACCGCCGGGCAGATCGGCTACGACACCGCCGAGGCCGCGTACTTCCACCGGCAGCTCCCGTACGACGCCGGGCGGGCCGAGGCGGCCAACCCCCGGCTGCGGGCCGCCCGGGCACTGGTCGAGGCGGGCGCCGTACGGCTGGAGGAGGGCGGGGCGACGGCCGTCGTCACGGTGGACGAGCACATCCAGCGGGTGCGGACGGACGAGTCGGGGCGGCTGAGCTGCACCTGCCTGTGGTGGGGCAAGTACCGGGGCGGACGCGGGCCGTGCAAGCACGCGCTCGCGGTCGGGATGGTACGGGAGACGGCCGCCGGGGCGGCGGGGACGAAGGGGGCCGGAGCGTGAGCACGGTGGAGGGGGCCGCCCGGCAGGGGCCGGTCGACGAACTGCTGACAACCGTCCGGTCCGGGCGGCTGGCACGGATACCGGAGCTGCTGGCCGGGCTGGACGCGGCCCAGCGGCGGGCCGCCCTGACCGCGCTCAAGGCGCTGCGCAAGGAGCTGCGCCAGGAGTGGTCCCGGGAGGCGACCGAGACCAGGGGCCGCCTGCTGGTGGCCGGGGCCGGCTGCCACGCCGGCCCGGCCGCCGCCGCCACCTGGTTGGCCGGCAGCGACTTCGGCGTCCGCGACTGGGCCCGGAACTCCGTGCTGCACCAGGTCGTCGAGGCGCAGCCGGTGGAGTGGCAGGTCGAGGTGGTCACCCGGCTCGCCGTCCGGCCGGTGCGCAACCAGGGCTGGTCGATGTACCCGGTGATGGAGGCCGTGGTCCGGCGCACCGGCTGCGAGGTGCCGCGCGGCGAGACCTTCGTCCGGGGCTGGACGGATCGTGTGAGCGACTTCGGCAGCCGCGGCGCGCGTCCGACGCTGGCCGAGAAGCTGCGCCAGGACGCCTTCACCCCGGTGCTGCTGCCCGAGCTGCTCGAACTCGCGGACGTCGGCTGGCAGCTGACGCACCGGCACAGCCCGCGCCCCGGCGACGTCTGGACCGAGGCGATCGGCGAACTGGCCGCGGCCGGCCTGGTCGACCGGGCCGAGCTGCTCGACCGCTGCCTGGCCCGGCTGCTGCGCGGCGGCAAGCCGGCCGACCAGCGGGCCCTCCTGGAGGTGCTGCGGGCGCTCGATCCGACACCGGCCGAGTACGCGGCCCGGGTGCGCGACCTGGTGGCGCTGCTGGACGGCCAGTCGGTGCTCGCCGGGCACGCCCAGGAGGTGCTCGCCGGGCTGGACGAGGCCGGCCTGATCGAGCCCGAGGTGCTCGCCGAGGCCTCGGCGGTGGTGCTGTTCCGGACGGAGAAGAAGCTGGTCCGAGCCCAGCTGGCCTGGCTGGACAAGGCCGCCCGGCGCGCGCCCGGGCGCTCCGGCCCGGTGGTACTGGCCGCGGCCGAGGCCTTCGGGCACCCCGACGCGGCCCTCCAGGAACGGGCGCTGAACGTGGTGGCCCGGCACCTGAAGGCGGCGGGGGAGGCGGTGGTGGCGGAGCTGCGGACCGCCGCCGAGGGGCTGAACCCGGCCCACCACCAGCGTGCGGGCGACCTGCTCGGCGCGCCGGTCGGCGGCGACGGGGACGACCCGGACACCGGGTGGAACGCCCTCCTCCCGCCGGCCCCCGAACCGCGCCCGCTCGGTGCCCCGATCGGCTCGGCGGTGGAACTCGCGGAGGAGCTGTCCGCCCTGCTCGCCTCGCAGGAGCCCGCCGTGGCGGACTTCGAGCGGGTGCTGGACGGGCTGGTCCGGCTCACCCGCCTGGACCGGAAGGCGCTGGCCGAGGCGGTGGAGCCGGTCCGCCGGGTGCACCCGTGGCGCGGCACCAACAGCGTGGGCGACTGCACGCCCCGGGAGATCCTCTACGTGGTGGCCGCGGTGGCCGGGGAGACGCCGCCGTGGAAGGTCTGGGACTACCTCGGCCGCAAGGGCCGCTCCGTGCTGCGCGGAGCGCACACCACCGTGCACGGGGCCGTCCTCGCCGCCCGCCTGGAGGAGGCCGCCTGGCAGGTCCACCACGCCGGGCTGCCGTACCTGCTCGCCACCCCGACCGACGCCACCGGCGCACTGGACGCGGCCGAACTGGTCGAGCGGCTCGCCGGGTACGAGGCGGCGGGCGTCAAACCGGGGAAGGCCGACCTGTCCCAGGCCCTGCTGCGGGTCGACGTGCGGGCCCAGGAGGCGGTGCTGAAGGCCGCCGAGGCGCTCACCTCCCCGGCGGGGCGGTGGCTGGCGCACTGGCTGCGCACCGGCGGCCTGCCCGGGCAGCCCTCCGAGCGGGTGGTGTTCGCGCCCGGCAAGGGGGTGCGGCACACCAACGTGCACGGGGACCGCTGGTGGGAGGAGGTCGAGCGGATCGCCGTCGCCCAGCCGGGCATCGGCGCCGGACCGAAGGGGCCGGGCGGCGAGCGGCTCCCGGCCGAGCCGCGGGCCCTGCTGGACGGCACCGAGCCCAGCGTCGCCCGGGCCCGAACGGTGTACGGCTGGACGTGGCGGCCCGTCGCGCACTGGTTCGCGATGCTCCCCTGGCACCGGGAGGAGCTGGCCGCGCGCTGGCTCGACCCCTTCGCCGGGGGCGCCGACCAGGACGAGCGCGGCGCCGCCCGCTACCTCCCGCTGCTCGCCGAGGCCGGCGGCCCGGCCGGGCTCGCGCTGCACCTCGCGCTGGCGTACGGCCTGGGCTCCCGGCACGCCGAGGACCGGACGGCGGCGGTGGACGCCCTGCTGGTGCTCGCCGCGCGCGGCGACCTGGACGGCGCGCTGCTCGGCCGCGAGCTCGGCGCCCTGGTGGCCTGCGGCACGGTGATGGCCGGCCGGCTGGGGGCGGCGCTCACCACGGCGGCGGAGACCGGTGCCCGGGCGACGGTCTGGTCGGTGCTCGGGGCGGCCCTGCCGGGCCTGCTGGGCGAGGCCGACCAGTCGGCGCGCGGGCTGGGCGACCTGATCGCGCTGGCCGCCGACTGCGCCCGGCGCACCGGGGCCCGCGGGCCGGTCGCCGAGGTGACGGCGGCGGCCGAACGCGGAGGCTCCGGCCGGGTGGTCAAGGAGGCCCGGGCGCTGCGGGACGTCCTCGCGGGCTGAGGGGGCGGCGCGGGCCGGGTGGCGGCTTGCGGCTGACAGTCCGCATCTGTCACCCACGTGCTGCCGAACCTTCCGGCCGGCAAGCACACGATCCTCGCTCGTTGGACGATCGCGGACACCACCAATGCCTTCTACAGC
>NZ_JBHVEU010000505.1:0-6142 GCF_042802075.1 Kitasatospora sp. NPDC057518 | reverse complement strand
ATCGACGGCCGTGCCGGGGCCCTCCTGTGGGCCGGGTCAGTCGGCCGCGGCCTCGCGCAGCCGCTCGGCGGCGGCCTCCGGACTCACATCGGTGACGAAGGCGTCGAGTCCGGATTCCACGCCCGCCAGGTACTTGAGCCTGCCGGGAGCGCGCCGGACGGTGAACAGCTCCAGGTGCAGGGCGAGTTCGTCGCCGCCGTCCTTCGGCGCCTGGTGCCAGGCGGAGATGTACGGGGTCCGGTTCGGCGCGGAGCCGGCGGGAGCGGGGAACAGCCGGTCGAAGCGGCGCAGCAGGTCGAGATAGAGGCCGGGGAACTCGGCGCGCTCGGCCTCGTTCAGCGCGGTGAGGTCGCGCACCCGGCGGTTGGGGTAGAGGTGGACCTCGTACGGCCAGCGGGCGGCGAAGGGCACGAAGGCCGTCCAGTGCCCGCCCCGGAGCACCAGCCGCTCGGGGGCGGCCCGTTCGGCGGCGACGAGGTCCTCGAAGAGGTTCCGCCCGGTGCTCGCCCGGTACGCCTCGGCGCGGCCGATCATCCGGGCGGTGCGGGAGGGGACGAAGGGGAAGGCGTAGATCTGCCCGTGCGGGTGGGCCAGGGTGACGCCGATCTCCTCGCCGCGGTTCTCGAAGCAGTACACCTGCCGGACCTCGGGCCGGGCGGAGAGTTCGGCCGTGCGGTCGGTCCAGGCGTCCAGCACCAGGCGGGCCCCGGCCTCGTCCAGGTCGGCGAAGGAGGCGTCGTGGTCGGGGGCGAAGCAGACCACCTCGCAGCGGCCGGTGCCCGGCCGGAGGGTGCGCAGGGGGTCGCCCTCGTGGGCGGTGACGTGGGCGGCGGAGTCCGGGGCGAGCGAGGGGAAGCGGTTCTCGAAGACCACGACCTGGTAGTCGGCCGCCGGGACCTCGCTCAGCCGTCCGTTCCGGGAGGGGCAGAGCGGGCACTCGCCGGCCGGGGGGTGGTAGGTCCGCTGCTGGCGGTGGGCGGCGACGGTCACCCACTCGCCGAGCACCGGGTCCAGTCGAGTCTCGGAGAGGCTCGCGGAGGGTTCCAGCGGGCGTTCGTCCACGGCGTTCCGGGCCGCGCCGAACTCCTGGTCGTAGTAGACGAGTTCGCGGCCGTCGGCCAACTTGGTCGCGGTCTTGTGCACCGCCGTGCTCCTTCTGCGGGGGAGTTCGGCCAGTCTGCGCCGATCTCCAACAGAATCAAACATATTCGATCGCTTGTCAACAGGTGTAGACCTGCCGACAGGACATCGGGCACCGTTTCCGGTCCGCGCCGCGCTGCGAAACCCGCAGGTGTTGACTGCGGCGGCCGATGATGTTTGATTATGTCGAAATCGGCTCCCGTCCGCCGAAGGAGGCACCGACGGGAGCCGCCACGACGCACGCGCACGACGTACGGGAGCCGAGCAGATGATCGACCGGGCCGCCACCGACTTCGAGGCCGTCCACGGCGCCCGGCCGAGCGGCGTGTGGGCCGCGCCCGGCCGGGTGAACCTGATCGGTGAGCACACCGACTACAACGACGGCTTCGTCCTGCCCATCGCCCTCCCGCACACCACCAGGGTCACCGCCCGCCGCCGCACGGACGGCCGGGTGCGGCTCCACAGCACCCGGGGCGACGGCACCGTCACCGACCTCGCGCTCGACGGCCTGGCCCCCGGGGTCGTCACCAGCTGGGCCGCCTACCCGGCCGGCGTGTTCTGGGCCCTCGCCGAGGCCGGACACGCGATCGGCGGCGCCGACCTCTCCGTCGACAGCGACGTGCCGGCCGGTGCCGGGCTCTCCTCCTCCGCCGCCCTGGAGTGCGCCACGGCCGCCGCCCTGAACGACCTGTACGGGCTCGGCCTGTCCGCGCCGGACCTCGCCCTGGTCGCCCAGCGGGCCGAGAACGCCTTCGTCGGCGTGCCCTGCGGGGTGATGGACCAGATGGCCTCCGCCTGCTGCACGGACGGTGCCGCGCTGCTCCTCGACACCCGGACGCTGGAGCGGCGCCACGTCCCGCTCGACCTGGAGGCGGCCGGCTTCCGGCTGCTGGTGATCGACACCCGGGTCAAGCACGACCTCGGCGACGGCGCCTACGCCGCCCTGCGGGCCGGCTGCGAGCGGGCCGCCGACCTGCTCGGCCTGGCCGCGCTGCGCGACCTGCCGGCCGCCGGCCTCACCGCGGCCCTGGAGCGCCTCCCCGGGGAACTCGCCCCGCTGGTGCGGCACGTGGTCACCGAGAACCGGCGGGTGGCCGAGGTGATCGAGCACCTGGACAGCGGGCGGACCGCCGCGCTGGGGCTGGTCCTGACGGCCGGACACGCCTCGCTGCGCGACGACTTCCGGGTCTCCTGCCCCGAGACGGACCTCGCGGTCGAGGCCGCCGTGGCCGCCGGGGCGCTGGGCGCCCGGATGACCGGCGGCGGCTTCGGCGGCTCCGTCATCGCGCTGGTGGCCGCGGCGGACGTGGCAGCGGTCGCGGACGCGGTGCGGTCGGCCTTCGGCTCCGCGGGCTTCGCCGCACCCGTCGCCTTCACCGCCGTCCCCTCGGCGGGGGCGCGTCGACTGGCCTGACCGGGCGGGGCCCGGAGCCCCCGGTCAGCCGGCGGCCGGTACCACGACGAGTTCGCCGACCGCCTCGGCGAGCGCGTTGCGGGCCGCCGCGGGGAGGGCGTCGTCGGTGATGAAGCAGTCGACCTCCGTCAGGGCCGCGAAGCTGCTCAGGCCGACGACGCCCCACTTGGTGTGGTCGGCGACCACGACGGTGCGGCGGGCCGAGGCGATCAGGGCCCGATTGGTCTGCGCCTCGGCGAGGTTGGGGGTGGTGAGCCCGGCCTGCTCGCTGACGCCGTGTACGCCGAGGATGAGCAGGTCCACGTGGAGGGTGCGGATCGTCTGGTCCGCGAGGGCCCCCACCAGGGCTGCGGAGCGTGTCGGCGCCCCACCGGTCAGCAGCAGCGACGGAACGGTCTCCGCTCCGTCGCTCTCCGCCGCCCACAGCAGGTCCGCGATCCGCAGGGAGTTGGTGACGACCGTCAGCCCCGGCACCTCCAGCAGCCGGGAGGCGACCGCGTAGGTGGTGGTGCCGGCGGACAGCGCCACCACGCTGCCCGGTTCCACCCGCTGCGCGGCGGCGTCGGCCAGCGCGGCCTTGGTGCTCTCCTCCAGCCCGGACTTCACGTCGAAGCCGGGTTCGTCCGTGCTGGCGGTCCCCACCGCGATGGCCCCGCCGTGGACCTTCCGCACGTCTCCCTGGCGGACCAGCGCGTCCAGGTCGCGGCGGATCGTCATGTCCGACACGCCGAACTGCTCGACCAGCTCGGCGACGCGCACCGCGCCGGCCTTGCGGATGGCCTCCAGGATCAGCGCCTGGCGCTGCGGGGCGAGCAAACTCTGATCAGCCACGAAGGCCCTTTCGATCGAACGGGTGCCTGACCGCTCCCGCTTCCTCCGGCAGGCCGACCCTGCCGCGGTCCGGACGTACCGGTGCCACCGCCGAGGGCCGGGCGGGGCGCCGGGGCGTTCGCGTCGGTGACCGGGGAGCCGTCGGCCGCGACATGATCCAGTATCCCAGGACCCGGCGGGCCCCGACCCGACCGGTCGGCCGGTCGCGCTCCTGCGTCCGGTGGCGGCTCGGCCGGGCCGGGTCCACGTGCACTCGTGCTCGGACTTTGCCATTGAGTGCGTGTTGTTGCTTATTTTGCCCGTCATCTTGTCAGGAGTGAGCAGGGCCCCGTACAAATGGTCCGGCTGGGACCAACAGCAGCCATCCATGCCCTGACCCCGAGATCCCGTGAGGTCGAAGCGTGTCAACTGCCCTCCGCCGGTGGCTCCGTACCACCGTCGCCTGCTGTACGGCGCTCGCCGCCGTGTCCGCCGCTACGCTCCTGGCTCAGCCCGCGGTCGCCGCGGAGCCCTCCCCGCCTGGCACCGTCGCCGAGTACCCGAACTACGCCCCCACACCGCCCATGGGCTGGAACGACTGGTCGTACTACCAGTGCGGGATCGACGAGAAGACCATCCTCGACAACGCCCGGGCCCTCGTCTCCACCGGGCTGGCGAAGAAGGGGTACGACACCGTCACCATCGACGACTGCTGGATGTCCAAGCAGCGCGACGCCCAGGGCAACCTGGTCGCCGACCCGCGGCTGTTCCCGCACGGCATGGCCTACATCGGACGCCAAGTCCACGACCTCGGCCTGAAGTTCGGCATCTACGAGGACGCCGGGACCGCCACCTGCGGCGGCTACCCGGGCTCCCTCGACCACTGGCAGCAGGACGCGGACCTGTTCGCGTCCTGGGCCGTCGACTACGTCAAGCTCGACGGCTGCAACGTCCCGGTCAAGCCCGGCGAGACCGAGGAGCAGAGCTACCGCGACACCTACACCGCGATGAGCCGGGCGCTGCTCGACACCCACCGCAGGATGGTCTTCTCGGTCTCCGCGCCCGCCTACTTCCAGGGCGCGACGAACTGGGAGTCGGTGATCCGCTGGTCCGCGCCGCTCGGCAACCTGTGGCGGGAGGGCGCGGACATCGCACTCGGCCAGGCCGGTGGCGCCGAGAAGTGGGCGTCGATCATGTACAACTACGGCTACAACGTCGGACTGGCCGACCTGCAGCGCCCCGGCCGGTGGAACGACCCCGACTTCCTGCTCGCCGGCGACTCCGGGCTCAGCCAGGACGAGATGCAGAGCCAGATCTCGCTGTGGGCCGTGATGGCCGCGCCGCTGATCTCCAGCACCGACCTCACCCGCCTCTCCCCGGCCGCGCTGGAGCTGCTCGGCAATCGCGACGTCATCGCCGTCGACCAGGACCGGCTGGGCGTCCAGGGGCGGGTCGTCCAGCACGGAACCGGCTACGACGTGCTGAGCAGGCCGCTGGCCGGAGGGGACCGGGCGGTCGCGCTCTTCAACTCCTCCGACACCGCGCAGACCATCACCACGACCGCCGCCCGGGCGGGCCTGCCCGCCGCCGACGGCTACCGGCTCGACGACCTGGTGACCAAGAAGGCCGTCGGGACGGCCGGCGTGATCTCCGCGAACGTGCCGCCGCACGCCACGGTGCTCTACCGGGTCCACCCCGGCGCGACCCACGGCCTGGCCCCCGCCACCGCCGTCACCTGGCAGGACGTCAGCACGGCCCAGGAGCCCGGGACGTACCGGATCACCCTGGCCGACAACGGCGCCGTCGCGCTGAACGACACCAGCGTGCGGATCAGCGCCCCCGCCGACTGGACCGTCACCCCGGCGACCGTCACGCTCCCGCGCATCGCGCCGGGCACGACCGCGTCGGCCACGGTGACGGTGCACGGCCCCCAGGGCGCTCCCGGCACCACGGCCACGGCGATCACCGCCACCGCGAGCTACCGGGCCCGGCCGGCCGGGGTCGACACCGTCAGCGGTGAGCAGACGATCGTGCGGACCGTGCCCTACCCGTCGCTGGAGGCCGCGTTCGACAACGTCGGCGCCACCGCCGAGAGCGACACCGCTCCCGGCGACTTCGACGGCGCCGGGAACAGCTACTCGGCGCAGGCCCTGGCCCTGGTCGGCGCCACCGCGGGCGCCACGATCAGCGCCAACGGCCTCAGCTTCACCTGGCCGTCCGCGGCCGCCGGCACCAACGACAACGTGTCGGCCGCGGGCCAGGAGATCACCTTCAGCGGCCAGGGCAGCGCGCTGGGCTTCCTCGGCGCCGAAGCGGGCTTCGCCTCCGGCACGGTCACCGTCGCCTACACCGACGGCACCACCAGCAGCGGCCAGTTGGGCTTCCCCAACTGGTGCTGCACCCCGACCGACGCCTACGGCGCGAAGACCGCGTTCACCACGGACCACCGCAACACGCCCACCGGGCCGGGCAACTTCGGCACCGGGTACGGCGTCTTCACCAACACCGTCCCGCTGACGCCCGGCAAGACGATCCGTTCCGTCACGCTGCCCCGCGCCGCGGCGATCCACGTGTTCGCGCTGGCCGTCCAGCCGTGATCCGCGCCGCCCGGCCCACCGGACCGGTTCCCGTGGGCCGGGCGGTCGGCGTTCCCCCGCCCGAGACTCCGCCCCTCCCGGCGAACGGCATCCAGGACCCCTCCATGACCGTCACGAACCGCACCACCCTGGCCGGTGCCCGGCTGGTCCTGCCCGGCGGCGTCGTCGAGGGCGACCGCCT
>NZ_JBHVEU010000504.1:0-6150 GCF_042802075.1 Kitasatospora sp. NPDC057518 | reverse complement strand
GATCGGCGGCGGCCCGGCGGTCAGGTGGCCAGGAAGCGCTCCCGGTGGACCTGTTCGGGCGGCACCCCTGCGGAAGCGGCGGTGCGCAGCACGGCGTCGACCAGGGGCGGCGGGCCGCAGACGTACAGGTCCGGTGCGGCGCCGCCGAGTTCGGGCAGGGCGGCGGCCAGCAGGTCGGCCGGGGTGGCGGTCGGGCCGGACCAGTCGGGGCCGGGCCAGCGGACGCAGACCTCGTACCGGAAGCCGGGCAACTCGGCGGCTACGGCGGCGAGTTCGTCCAGTCCGAAGACGTCCCGCGGCTTGTTGACGCCGAGGAACAGCCGGGCGGGTTGCGGATCCTGCCACTCGGCCATCCGGCGGACCATCGCCAGCAGCGGGGCCAGGCCGGTGCCGCCGGCCAGGAACCAGCGCGGCCGCAGGCCGGTCTCGTGCAGGCCGAAGGCGCCCTGCGGGCCGTGCACGGTGAGCCGGTCGCCCGGACGGGCCCGGTCGGCGAGGTAGGAGGAGAAGTGCCCGCCCTCCCGCAGCCGGACGTAGAACTCCAGCCGGCCCTCCCAGTTGCCGGTGTTGGCGGGGGAGTAGGCGCGCTTCACCTCGCTGCCGGGTGCCTGGAGCTCCATGAACTGCCCCGGGTCGAACTGGCAGTCCGGGTCGTCGAGGCGCAGCTCCAGCCGCACGGTGTCCGGGGTGGCCTGGTCCACCGCCGTGACGGTGGCCGCGCGGACCGGGACGGCGCCGTACAGGACGCGGGCCTGCTCGTACGGCAGGGCGGCGGTCAGCGGACCGCGCGGGAAGGTGCGGCAGAGCAGCACCTCGCCGCGCTCGCGCCCGTCCGGCGGGAGGGCCTGTTCGCTGTGCGGCCCGAGGTCGTACGGCCCGTCGGTGACGGAGGCGTGGCAGGAGCCGCAGGTGCCCCGGCGGCAGGAGGCGGGCAGGGCGGCGCCGGCCTCCGCCGCGGCCTCCAGGACGCTGCGGCCGGGGGCGCAGTCGAACTCCAGCCGGCCGCCGTCGCTGGTGGTGAGGGTGACTGCGCTCACGACGCCGTCCGTTCGAGCGCGGCGGCCAGGTCGGCCGCCGGGTCGCCGGCCACCCGCAGGCCGAACCGCTTCACCAGTTCCTCGACCAGGGCGGGGGTCAGGAAGCCGGGCAGCGAGGGGCCGAGGTGGATGTCGCGGATGCCCAGCGCGAGCAGGGTGAGCAGCACCGCGACGGCCTTCTGCTCGGTCCAGGACAGCGCCAGGGTGAGCGGCAGGTCGTTGATGTCGCACTCGAAGGCGTCGGCGAGCGCGGTGGCGATCCGGATGGCGGAGTAGGTGTCGTTGCACTGGCCGAGGTCGAGCAGCCGGGGCAGGCCCGCGATCTCGCCGAAGTCGTGCCGGTTGAAGCGGTACTTGGCGCAGCCGAGGGTGAGCACCACGCTGTCGCGGGGCGCGCCGAGGGCGAGGTCGGTGTAGTAGTCGCGGCCGGGGGTGGGGCCGTCGCAGCCGCCGATCAGGAAGAAGTGCCGGATGTCGCCCTGCCGCACCGCGTGGACGACCTGGTCGGCGACCGCGAGCACGGCGTCCCGGCCGAAGCCGACGGTGACGGCCTCCTCCTCGGCGGCGGTCTCCGGGAAGCCGGGCAGGGCGTGGGCGGCCTGGATCAGCGGGCGGAAGTCGTGGTCGGCGAGGTGCCGGACGCCGGGCCAGCCGACCGGTCCGGCGGTGAAGATCCGGCGGCGGTAGGCGGCGTGCGGCTCGATGACGCAGTTGGAGGTCATCAGGACCGGGCCGGGGAAGGCGGCGAAGTCCCGCTGCTGGTCCTGCCAGGCGCCGCCGTAGTTGCCGGCCAGGTGCGGGTGGGCCTTGAGCAGCGGGTAGGCGTGGGCGGGGAGCATCTCGCCGTGGGTGTAGACGTTGATGCCCTGGCCCCTGGTCTGCACCAGGAGGGCCTCCAGGTCCCGCAGGTCGTGGCCGCTGACCAGGACGGCCTTTCCGGCGACCGGGGTGGTGCGGACGGCGGTGGGCCGCTGGGGCCCGTAGGTGCCGGTGTTGGCGGCGTCGAGCAGTTCGATCGCCGCGAGGTTGAGCCGGCCGAGGCCGACGGCGCGCTCCAGCAGCTCGGCGGGGTCGGTCGGCTCGCCGGCCAGGTAGGCGAGGGCGTCCTCGACGCCGCCGAGCACCTCGGCGCTGCGGCGGCCGAGCACGTCGGCGTGGTGGGCGTAGGCGCAGATGCCCTTGAGCGCGTAGAGGTGGAGCGAGCGGAGCCCGACCACCTCGGGCCCGACCAGGGGAAGCCCGATGTCCACCCGGACGCCCGACGCCTGGCCGACCAGGGCGCCGGGGTCCGCGGCCGGGGCCCAGGCGGCCGGGCCGGTGAGCGTCTCCGGCTGCTGCCCGGCGGCGCGCGCGGCCCGCTCGTACCGGTCCCTGGTCCGGTTCCGGACGCCGACGGCCAGCTGGATCAGGGCGGCGAAGCGGGTGGGGTTGAAGTTGACGTTGGTGAGCGTGGTGAAGAGCGCGTACAGGACGAAGGCCGCCGCCTCGTCATCCGGGTCGCCGAGGGCGCGCGCCTTGGCGGCGTACTGGGAGATGCCCTTGACCGCGTGGACCAGCAGGTCCTGGAGGTCCGAGGTGGGGGAGTCCTTGCCGCAGTTGCCGATCGGACCGGCGCAGCCGGGGGTGGCGCCGGTGCGGTCGGTCTGTTCGCACTGGTAGCAGAACATGCGGGTCCTCCGGGGACTCGTGGTGTCGTTCGGTGGCGGCGGGCAGACGGGGCCTCGACGAGTCCAGGATGGGGCCGCCGTTGACGGCGCGTCAGGGCCGGAGGGCCCCAATCCGGGGTCGGGAGACCCAGTCGCCCCGGCGTCCGCCGCGTCCGATCGGGTGTACGTGTGCGGCGTTCAGACGAAACGGTTGGCGGGTCGCCGCTGCTCGGGGCTCCGACGAGAACACTCCGAGGGCTGTTGTTCGGTTCATATGAGGAAAGGACTGTGGTGAAGCCCAGTCAGAATCAGGCGACCGCCGTCGGCTGGAGACGAAGGCTCGGCAGGGTGATGGGATCCGCCCTGGCCCTGACGCTCGTCCCCTTCGGCATGTCGCTCATCGCACCGTCGGCCGCCCAGGCGGCCGGCCTGCCGGGCGGCCTGGGGCCCTGCCTGGGCGCGGACTGTCCGGCGACGTTCCCCCCGGTCAACAACGGCCCCTTCGCGGGCCGCGACGCCGGGGTGAACGTCTTCGTCGGCGGCGACTTCAACGTCCGGGGCTCGGCCGCCGAGGCCGAGGGGCACGTGGTGACCCTCGGCAACTTCGACATGAGCAAGGCCGCCGGGGTCAGCTCCGTGTACAACATCGGCATCGTCGGCGTCGGCTCGCGCGTCCCCCCGCCGAACGGCGCGGACTTCCTCACCGCCGGCGGCAACGTCACCGTGGCCCCGGGGCAGTCGCTCCTGGCCGAGGGCGGCGTCGTCCGCTACGCGGGCGCCACCACGGGAACCGTCACCGGCACGAAGGTCCACGACCCGCAGGCCGTGGCCGCCTACGCGCCGCTGCGCGGCGAGCTGCAGACGGCCAGCGCGTGCTACGCCGGGACCGGCACCCCCCGCCCGGCCACCGGAACCGCCGTCAACCAGGGGTACCAGACCCTGTTCACCGGCGACGGCACCTCCGCCCTCCAGGTCTTCAACGTCGACTTCGACATCGTCGGCCGCGGCGGCGGCACCCAGGGGGTCACCTTCGCCGGCATCCCCGCGAACGCGACCGTCCTGGTCAACCTCGTCGGCGACGCCCGCACCATCAACACCTACAGCGGCAGCCTCGCGGACACCGACCCGTGGAACCAGCTGCGCGAGCGCCTGCTGTGGAACTTCCCCACCGCGACGACCGTCACCCTGACCGGCTCGGGGCAGTTCCAGGGCAGCGTGCTGGTCGGCAACCCGGCCAGCACCGCCACGATGAACCTGCCCGGCCTGAACGGACGGTTCTTCACCACCGGCTCGCTGCTGCACAACTCCGGTCTGGGCATGACCGGGACCGAGTTCCACGCCTACCCCTTCAACGGCGACCTCCCGGAGTGCGGCAACCCGCCGGCCCCCACCGCCTCGACCAGCGTGACCAAGGTCGACTCGGCCACCGGGCAGACCCTGGCGGGCGCCACCTTCCAGCTGTGGAAGGAGAGCAACGGCGTCGCCGGCCTGCAGACCACGGGAACCACCCCGGACACCAAGGTCGGCGCCCCCTGCACCACCGGGCGCAACGGCGTCTGCTCCACGGCTGACCTCCCGCTGGGCACCTACTACTGGGAGGAGACGACGCCGCCGCCCGGGTACGACCTGCCCCAGCCGCCGGTGACGACCGTGGTCCTCGGCACGAACGGGCAGACCGTCCCGGTCACCGTCCAGGACACCACGAGCCCGGTCGTCGAGACCGGGGCCACCAGTGTGACCAAGGTCGACTCCGCCACCGCGCGGCCGCTGGCGGGGGCGACCTTCCAGCTGTGGCACGAGACCAACGGTGTTCCGGGCCTGCAGACCTCCGGGGCCAATCCGGACACCGCGGTCGGCTCCCCGTGCGTCACGCCCGCGTCGGGCGTCTGCTCGGCGTCCGGGCTCCCGCTGGGCACGTACTACTGGCAGGAGACGGCGGCGCCGCCCGGGTACGACCTGCCCGGGCTCAACGTGACCACGGTCGTGCTGAACACCAACGGGCAGAGCGCCCCGGTCACCGTCGCCGACACCCCGGCCGCCGCTCCGACGGCCTCGACCAGCGTGACCAAGACCGACTCCGACAGCGGGCAGCCCTTGGCGGGGGCGACCTTCCAGTTGTGGCGTGAGACCAACGGCGTCGCCGGTCTGCAGACGTCCGGGGCGACCCCGGACACGGCGGTCGGCTCCCCGTGCGTCACCCCGGCCTCCGGTGTCTGCTCGGCGTCGGGCCTCCCGCTGGACACCTACTACTGGCAGGAGGTCTCGGCGCCCGACGGGTACGACCTGCCCGATCTCAACGTGAACACCGTCGTGCTGGACGCGAACGGGAAGAACGTCATGGTCACCGTCGCCGACGCCAAGACCATCGCTCCCACCGGGTCCACCTCCGTCACCAAGACCGACGCGGCCACCGGACAGCCGCTGGCGGGGGCGACCTTCCAGCTGTGGCACGAGACCAACGGCGTGGCCGGTCTGCAGACCACGGGGGCCAATCCCGACACGGCGGTCGGCTCCCCGTGCGTCACGCCCGCGTCGGGCGTCTGCTCGGCGTCCGGGCTCCCGCTGGGTACGTACTACTGGCAGGAGACGGCGCCGCCGCCCGGGTACGACCTGCCGCAGTCCGCGGTGACGACCGTCGTCCTCGACACCAACGGGCAGGACATCCAGCTCCCCGTCCAGGACACCCACTCGACCGCCCCCACCGGGTCCACCTCCGTCAAGAAGACCGACGCCGCCACCGGACAGCCCCTGGCGGGCGCCACCTTCCAGCTCTGGCACGAGACCAACGGCGTTCCGGGGCTGCAGGCCACCGGCCCGAATCCGGACACGGCCGTGGGCTCCCCGTGCGTCACGCCCGCGTCGGGTGTCTGCTCGGCGTCCGGGCTCCCGCTGGGTACGTACTACTGGCAGGAGACGGTGCCGCCGCCCGGGTACGACCTGCCGCAGTCCCCGGTGACGACCGTCGTCATCGACCTGGGCCGGCCGAACGTCCAGGTCCCCGTCCAGGACACGCAGACGCCGACCGCCCCGAGCGGGTCCACCTCCGTCAGGAAGGTCGACGCCGACAGCGGGCAGCCGCTGGCGGGCGCCGTTTTCCAGCTGTGGCGGGAGAGCAACGGCGTGGCCGGTCTGCAGACCACGGGGGACAACCCCGACACCGCCGTCGGCCCGCCGTGCACGACCCCCGCGTCGGGCGTCTGCTCGGCGGACCACCTCCCGCTGGGCACGTACTACTGGCAGGAGGTCTCCGCACCCGAGGGCTACAACCTGTCGCGGCCCTCGGTGACCAGGGTCGAGCTGACCGGGGACCACGCGTGCGTGACGGTCACGGTCGAGGACAGCAAGTGTCCGCCGCCGCCGTGCCCGCCCACCCCCTGCCCGCCGGGCGACGAGTGGAGCCCGTACGTGCGCTTCACGCCCGTGCCGGGCTTCCTCTGGGGCGCGGACGCCTGACCGCATGACCGGCC
>NZ_JBHVEU010000503.1:0-6160 GCF_042802075.1 Kitasatospora sp. NPDC057518 | reverse complement strand
GGTGCGGGGCCCTCGGGGCCGGACGGATCCGGCTACTTCGCGAGGAAGGTCAGGAGGGCGGTGTTGACCTCTTCGGCGTGGGTCCACAGCAGGCCGTGCGGTGCGCCCTCGATCTCCACGTACTCGGCGGAGGGCAGGGCCCGGTGGAACGGGCGGGCGGTGCTGTCGATGGGCAGGATGCGGTCGCCGGTGCCGTGCAGGATCAGGGCCGGCACGTCGATGCGGGGGATGTCGGCGCGGAAGTCGGTGTACCAGGTGGAGGGTGCCGCGGCGGCGGCGTACCAGCCGCCGGCCGCCGCGACGTTCCAGCTGTTGCGGACGGCCTCCTCGCTGATCCGGGTGCCGAGGTTCTCGTCGAGGTTGTAGAAGTCCCGGTAGAAGGCGGTGTAGTAGGCGTACCGGTCGGCCTTCACAGCAGCCACGATGCCGTCGAAGAAGTCCTTCGGGGCCGCGCCGTCCGGGTTGTCGTCGGTCTTGAGGAGGTAGGGCTCCAGCGAGCCGAGGAAGGCCACCTTGGCGATGCGGCCGGAGCCGTACGCGGACACGTAGCGGGCGACCTCCCCGGTGCCCATCGAGAAGCCGACCAGGACGGCGTCCCGCAGGTCGAGGGTCTCCAGCAGGGTGTGGAGGTCGGCGGCGAAGGTGTCGTAGTCGTAGCCGGTGGTGGGCTGGGAGGAGCGGCCGAAGCCGCGGCGGTCGTAGGTGACGACCCGGTGGCCGGCGTCCAGCAGTGCGGCGCTCTGCCGTTCCCAGGAGTGCCCGTCCAGCGGGAACCCGTGGATGAGGACGACCGGCTGCCCGGAGCCGTGGTCCTCGTAGTAGAGCTCGACGGGGGCGGAGTTCTCCTGGCCGACGGTGACGAAAGGCATGGGCGCTTCCTTTCTCTCGGGCAGCGTCAGGGCTGCGGTGGGTCACACGCTAGGACCGGCCGGGTACGAATGGTTGCCGCTGCGGGCACCGCGTGTCGTCCGGGAGCGGCGTCGGGAGCCCTACAGCTCGCGCATCTCGCGCCTGGTCAGCGCGTATCCGAAGGCGCCGATCAGGCACAGCCCGGTCGTCGCGAACACCCACCGGCTGCCGAAGGCGTCCACCGCCGCGCCGGCCGCGATCACCGAGACCGGGAAGACCCCCAGCGCGCAGAAGGTGACGGCCGCCATGACCCGGGCCAGCAGCGCGGGCGGGGTGCTCTTCTGCACGCCGGTGACGACCAGGACGTTGGTCACCGTGCTGGCGCCGCCCGCCACGCAGAGCAGCAGGACGGCGCCGACGAGGCCGGTGAAGGGCACCAGGCCGATCGCCGCGCCCATCGCCAGGCCGGAGAGCATCGCCGTGCGGCCCCGGGAGCGCACCTCGGTGAGGCCGGCCGCGAACAGGCCGCCGACCAGCGCGCCGCCGGTGAACGCGGCGAGCAGCAGGCCCAGCCCGGCGGCACCGGCGGAGAAGCCGTGGGTGGCCAGGGCCGGCAGGGCGACCCGGGTGGCGCCGCCCACCGTCAGGTTCGCGATCGCCGTCACCGTCAGCACCGCGCGCAGCAGCGGCGATTCCCGCAGCAGGGTGGGGAAGTTCCTTGGTACGGAGGCGCGTTCGGAGATCGGGCGGGGCGGCGCGACGAGGCCGCCGCGACCGATCAGCAGCAGCGTCGCCGTCGACACGGCGAAGGTCGCCGCGTCCACGCCCAGGGCGGTGGCCGGGTTCAGCCAGGCGACCAGCGGGCCGGCCACCGCCGGGCCGAGCAGGCCGGCGCCGAAGGTGACCGTGCTGTTCAGGGCGTTGCCCGCGTGCAGGTCCTCGGCGGGCAGCAGGGCCGGGGTGATCGCCCAGGCGGCCGGCAGGAAGACCCCCGCTCCGAGGCCGACCAGCAGGGCGAGTCCGCCGATCAGCCAGAACGCGGCCGCCCCTCCTGCGGCGACCGCGCAGAGCCCGGCGGTGGCGAGCAGCCGGCCGAGGTCGGCGGTCAGCATCACCCGCCGGGCGCCGAACCGGTCGGCGAGGATCCCGCCGAGCGGGGTGGCGGCCAGCCGTCCCGCGCCGTAGGCGGCGACCACCAGGCTCAACTGGCGGGCGCCGCCGCCGAGGGAGTAGACCAGCAGCGGCAGGGCGACCACCTGGAACGCGTTGCCGAACTCCGAGGTGGCCTGGCCGATCACCAGCAGCCGGAAGCCGCGCGAGCGCAGCGGGGCGACGCCGAACCGGGGGCGGAACCGCAACAGGCCCGATGCGCCGTCCGCCTTCGCCCCGCTAGCCATCGAGGGAGACCGGCAGCGACTCCAGGCCGCGCAGCATGATCGTGTTGCGCCAGGGCAGGGTCTCCTCGGCGGCGGCCAGCTCGATCCGCGCGAAGCGCTCCAGCAGGCCGGTCAGCGCGACCTCGCTCTCCAGCCTGCCGAGGAAGGAGCCGAGGCACCGGTGCAGGCCCTGTCCGAAGGCCAGGTGGCCCGGATCGCCCCGGTCCAGGATCAGCCGGTCGGGATCGGTGAAGCGGGCCGGGTCGCGGTTGGCCGCGCCGAGTGAGAGCAGCACCAGTTCGTCCGCCGGGATCTCCACGTCGTCGACCATCACGTCGGCGTTGGTGAACCGCAGGGTGGCCATGCTCACCGGGGACTCGTAGCGCAGGAACTCGTCGATGGCGACGGGCATCGCCGCCGGGTCGGCGCGCAGCCGGGCGAGCTGGTCGGGGTGGTGGAGCAGGGCCAGGGTGGCGGTGCCGAGCAGGTTGACGGTGGTCTCGTGACCGCCGATCAGCAGCAGGAAGACCATCGAGAACACCTCCTGCTCGGTGAGTTCGCCGGCGTCGCGGGCCCGCACCAGGTCGGTCAGGACGTCCTCGCTCGGGGCGGCCCGTCGGGCCGTCATCAACTCCCGGAGGTAGTCGTTCATCTCGGCGGTGGCCTGGTCGAAGGTCATCTCGCCGCCCTGGGTGAGGATCGCCGTCGACCAGGTGCGGAAGGCGTGCATGTCCTCCGGGGGGAAGCCCAGCAGCTCGCAGATGACCATGATCGGCAGCGGGAAGGCGAAGTCCGCCACCAGGTCGGCGGTCTCCCGCCCGCGCAGCCCGTCCAGCAGGCCGCCGGAGATGCGCTCGACCATCGGCCGCATCAGGTCGACCTGCCGGCGGGTGAAGACGCCCTGGATCAGGCGGCGCAGCCGGGTGTGGTCCGGCGGGTCGCTGTTGAGCATGTGGACGACCTCGGAGCCGAGCGTCAGGCCGGAGCCCCGCCCGCTCGCGATGGCCTGGCTGCGGCGGACGTCCTGCCCGAAGCGCGGGTCCATCAGCGCCGCCCGGACGTCCTGGTAGCGCGTCACCAGGTAGACCGGCAGGCCCTCGCCGAACTCCACGACGGAGACCGCGCCGGCCTCGCGGATCCGGGCGAGGGTGGGGTAGGGGTCGCGGATGAAGGCGGACATCCGTCCGGCGGCGTCGTCGACCGCGGTGGTCATGGATCTCTCCTCGGGCTCGGAACTCTCGCGGTTACGCGGTTGCGCGGCTACACCGTCAGCGACGGGAAGGGCCAGCGGCGCACCCGCATCGGCAGGAACCAGGCGCGGCCGGCCTGTTCGGTGATCAGACCGGCCTCGGCGAAGTCCCGGTGGACGGCCTCCGGCAGCCGGCCGACCTCGACGCCCTCGGCCAGCGCGTCCACCTGCGCCAGGTGGGCCGGCTCGTCGATGGTGAACAGCTCCAGCGTCCCGAACCGGCGGTCGCGCACCTCGACGAAGCCGGGGCCGCGCCGGAAGACGCACTTGCTCGGGTAGTACGTGCCGCGCCAGTCGGCGACGACCTCCTCCGGCCCGCCGGTCAACCGCTCCGGCGGGTACAGGTGGTGGAACCGGCGCCGCGCGGCGCAGCCGTCCGTGCAGACCGCCTGCCAGAGCACGGCCAGCCCCTGCCCGGTCGCCTCGCGCAGCAGCATCAGCGCCCGTGCGGAGGCCGCGGGCGCGTCCGCGCAGAGCCGCACCGGCTCGGTCAGCCGCAGGCAGCGGACCCCGGCGCGGTGCAGCCCGGTGACCTCCTCCTGCGCCGGGCCGGGCAGGGTGCGGCGGCCGAGGGCGAAGCCCGGCAGCTCCCGGGCGGCGGGGTCGTAGTCGAGCCAGAGCTCGACCTCCGGGCCGGCCGCGCGCCAGGCGGCGTCGGTCCTTCCAGCACCGGTCCTTCCGGCGTCGTCCCGTGCGGCATCGTTCCGTTCAGCCGATCGCGACGGCATCGGGCACCTCCTCGGTACGGGGGAGGGCGGCGGCGGGGCCGTGCCGGTGCCGCATCCGCATCAGCACCTGGTTGTCGGACTCGACGGCGACCTGGAGGTAGCCGGCCCCGTCGTGGAACAGCAGGCCCAGCGTGGTGAAGCGCTCCAGCACCGGTTCGACCGCCGCCGCCCCGCCGGGGACCTTGGCGGCCAGTGCGGCGGCCGAGCGGGGCTGGACCAGCAGCCGGAAGACGGCGAGCTCCACCGGATCGGTCAGCTCGACCACCCGCCAGTCGTACCCGGGACGGGTGTTGACGAGCACGACCCGTCCGCCCGCGTCCCGGTAGCTGAGCCGGCTGTCGGGGAACCGCGCGAGCCAGGTGTCCACCGCCGCGCCCAGCCGTTCCGCGAGCCCGCCGCCGATCCCGCGCGGCGGTGCGGTGAACACGTAGGCCAGTTCGTTGAGTTCACTCTCCGGCAGGCGGTACGTCGCGCGGTACTGGAAGGCCGGCCTGGTGATCGCGAAGCCCAGTTCGGGGCGGTCGAAGTACGGGCTGAACCGCTCGATCGCGATCCGCCCCGCCCCGGTCGGCGGGTCCAGGTGGTGCAGGACGGGCAGTTGGCTGATCACCGACTCGTAGTCCTCCGGCTGTTCGCCGGGGAAGCCGTAGAGGTAGTTCCAGGTCACCGAGACCCCGGCGCTCTGCGCGTCCCGCAGCGCGCGGACGTTCTGGCAGCCCGTCACCCCCTTGTCCATGATCCGCAGGACCCGGGTGCTCAGGTTCTCGATGCCGGGCTGCACCTGGGCCGCGCCCGAGTCGCCGAGCAGCTGGAACTGGTGGCGGCGCAGGTTGGCCTTGATCTCGAAGTGCAGCCGCAGGTCGACCGGGAGTTCGGCCAGCGACTTCAGGACGGTGTCGAAGTAGCCCATGTCCAGGATGTTGTCGACCACGTAGACGTCCAGCAGCTGGTGGCGTTCGGCGAGCCCGAGCACCTCGGCGAGGAAGTCCGCCGGCGGCTTGGAGCGGAACTCCATCGAGGAGCCGTTGAGCCCGCAGAAGGTGCAGTGGTGCTTCTCGCCCCACCAGCAGCCCCGGGAGCCCTCGACGACCAGCTTGGGATCGACCCAGCCGGCCGCGACGGAGGCGTCGAGCCGCTCGAAGAAGCCGTCGTAGCGGGGCGCCAGGATCGCGGAGGGCGGCAGCGGGCGCCTCGTCATCGCGTTGGCCGTCGACGTCCCGGAGCCGTCGCGCCAGCACAGCCCGGGGACGGCGGAGAGGTCGCCGCCCGCCGGGAGGCCCGCCAGGAGCGCCGGGAAGGCGGCCTCGCCCTCGCCGCGCACCACGTAGTCCAGGAACGGGAAGTTGCGGTGCAGCGCGGCGCCCTGCGGACCGTCGCAGTTCGCGCCGCCGAACACCGTGCGCACCTGCGGGCAGCGCTGCTTGAGCAGCCTCGCGGCGGCGAGGCTCGCGGTGTTCTGCTGGAAGGTGGTGGTGAAGCCGACCAGGTCCGGCGGGTCGGCGGCGAGTTCCTCGACCAGGCGGGCGATGAACGCGGGGGCGATCGCGCGGGTGGCCCGGGTCAGGGCGATCTCCTGCTCGCTCGCGCCGTTGGCGGCCAGGTACTCGAAGTAGCCGGTGCTGTCGGTGCTGTCGTCGTCGCCGCCGTCGTCGCCGTACAGCGCGCCGGCGAACGCCCAGTCGCCCGCGCCCTGGAAGTAGGACTTCTCGGAGAAGTACTGGTAGTCGTCCGCACCGAAACCCGCGGTCTCGGCGGCCCAGTCCACGAAGTCCAGGTTGGCGTACCGGACGTCGACCTGGTGGCCGGCGCGCGCGGCGGTGGTGTGCAGGATCCCGAGCGCCAGCGACGGCACGTCGATCGCGCCCCAGGGCATGTGCAGAAGAACGATACGCATGGTGGCCAGTTCCGTCGGTCGCAGGCGGTCGGTCAGGGGTGTCGGCGGGGTGTCGCTCCGGGGC
>NZ_JBHVEU010000502.1:0-6186 GCF_042802075.1 Kitasatospora sp. NPDC057518 | reverse complement strand
CCTCCCGGGGCGGCGGCGTAACCGGTCGGGCCCTCAGCAGATCCGCGGCAGCTGCTCGCCCATCGGCAGGTCGACCACCCGGGTGCCGCCGAAGCCGGTCCGGGCGACGACCATCCCCGGGTGCTCCTCGACGCACTCGCCGATCACCACCGCCTCCGCGCCGAGCGGGTGGGCGCGCATGGCGGCGAGCACCGCGTCCGCCGAGAGACGCGGGACGAAGGCGACCAGCCGGCCCTCGTTGGCGATGTACATCGGGTCCAGGCCCAGCACGGCGCAGGCGTTGGCCACCGGCTCCGGGACGGGGACGGCCCGTTCGCTGAGCACCACGCCCACCCCGGCCGCGACGGCGATCTCGTTGAGCGCCGCGGCCAGGCCGCCCCGGGTGGGGTCGCGCAGCACGTGCAGGTCGGCGGTGGCCGCGAGCATCGCCTCGACCAGGCCGCCGAGCGCCGCGCTGTCGCTGCGCACCTCGACCCCGAACTCCAGGCCCTCCCGGACGCTCATGATCGCGACCCCGTGCAGCCCGATCGGCCCGCTGACGATCACCACGTCGCCGGGGCGGGCGCGCTGCGGCCGGATGTCGACCCCGGCCGGGACGATCCCGATGCCGGCGGTGTTCAGGTAGATGCCGTCCCCGTGCCCGGCCTCGACCACCTTGGTGTCCCCGGTGGCGATCTCGACCCCGGCGGTACGGGCGGCGGCGCCGAGCGCCCGGGCGACCCGGTCCACCACGGCCATCTCCACCCCCTCCTCCAGGATGAAGCCGCAGGACAGGTAGGCCGCCCGGGCCCCGCTCATGGCGAGGTCGTTGACCGTGCCGTTGACGGCGAGGTCGCCGATGCAGCCGCCGGGGAAGAACAGCGGCCGCACCACGTAGGAGTCGGTGGAGAAGGCGAGCCGGGCGCCGCCCAGCTCCAGCACCGCGGAGTCGCCGAGCCCGGCGAGCACGGGGCCGCCGAAGGCCGGCGCGAACAGGTTCTCCACCAGCTCGGCGGACATCGCCCCGCCGCCGCCGTGGCCCATCACCACCCGGGGGTGGTCGCGCAGCGGCAGCGGGCAGCTCCAGCCGGAGAAGTCGGGCCGCTCGGCGCCCGGGTCCGTGCCCGGGTCGGCGCCGGGCCCGCTGAGCAGTTCGGTGTCAGCCAACGCGACCCGCCTCCTGAGGCGCCTGAAGCTCCCGACGTTCCTGCGGCTCCTGGGCCCGGACGGACGTCCCCGGTACGCCCAGCCGCCGGTACAGGTAGTACGCCGCGCACGCCCCCTCGCTGGACACCATCGTGGCGCCGAGCGGCGTGCGCGGTGTGCAGACGGTGCCGAAGGCCTCGCACTGGTGGGGCTTCAGCAGCCCCTGCAGCACCTCGCCGCTGCGGCAGGCGGCGGGTTCGCGGGTGGTGATCCCGCCGACGTCGAAGCGGTGCTCGGCGTCGTGGTCGCGGTAGCGCGGGGAGAGCCGCCACCCGCTGCGCGGGATCACGCCGATGCCCCGCCAGGGACGGTCGGCGACCTCGAAGACGTCCTCCAGCATGGCGCGGGCCGCCGGGTTGCCCTCGGGGCGGACGGCCCGCGGGTAGGCGTTGTCCACGGTGTGCTCGCCGCGCTCCAACTGCCGTACGGTGCGCCGGATGCCCTCCAGGATGTCCAGCGGCTCGAAGCCGGTGACGACGATCGGCACCCGGTGGCGTTCGGCCAGCGCCGGGTACTCGGCGGTGCCCATCACGCTGCACACGTGCCCGGCGGCGAGGAAGCCCTGGACCCGGCAGTCCGGCGAGTCCATGATCGCCTCGATCGCGGGCGGCACCCGGACGTGCGAGACCAGCATGCTGAAGTTGCGCAGCCCCTGCTTCCTGGCCAGGTGGACGGCCATGGCGTTCGGCGGGGCGGTGGTCTCGAAGCCGATGCCGAAGAAGACCACCTCCCGGTCCGGGTTCTCCCGGGCGATCCGCAGGGCGTCCAGCGGCGAGTACACCACCCGGACGTCGCCGCCCTCGCCGCGGACCCGGAACAGGTCCCGGTCGGTGCCGGGCACCCGCAGCATGTCGCCGAAGGAGCAGAAGACCACCCCCGGCCGGGCCGCGATCGCCAGGGCCCGGTCGATCGTCTCCAGCGGGGTGACGCACACCGGGCAGCCCGGCCCGTGGATCAACTCGACCTCCTCGGGCAGGAGTTGGTCGATGGCGTGCCGGATGATGCTGTGCGTCTGGCCGCCGCAGACCTCCATCAGCGCCCACGGCCGGGTGACCGTCGCCCTGATGTCGGCGAGCAGCCCGGCGGCCAGCTCGGGGTTGCGGAACTCCTCCAGGTACTTCACCGTCCGGCCTCCTCAGCCTCGGTCCCAGAGCCCGCCGCCGCCCCGGCGGCCTCCCAGGGATCGCCGAACTCCTCCTGCAACAGCCCGAGTTCCTCGAAGAGGGCGAGGGTGCGCCGGGCCGACTCCTCGTCCAGGCGCTGCAGCGCGAAGCCCACGTGGACGATCGCGTAGTCCCCCACCGCGAGGTCCGGCAGGTACTCCAGGCACACGTCCTTGACCACGCCGCCGAAGTCCATCACCGCCATCCTCGCCCCGTCCCGCTCCCCGATCTCCGTCACCCTGCCGGGCACAGCCAGACACATCCGCTCTCACTCCTCCCGGGTGGCCGTCGACCGGGCGGCCACCATCAGCTGGCCGAGCGCCAGACCACCGTCGTTGGGCGGCACCCGGCGGTGCCGCAGTACCGTGAATCCGTCCTCCCCGAGGCCGCTCGCGCAGGCCGAGGAGAGCAGTGCGTTGGCGAAGACCCCGCCGCTGAGCGCCACCGTGGTGGTGCCGTACCGGTCCCGGACGGCCGCGCAGCTCCGCCGGACCAGGTCGGCCACCGCGCGGTGGAAGCGGGCGGCGACCAGGCCCGCGGGGGCGCCCGCGGTCACGTCGGCGACCACGGCGGCCAGCACCGGCCCGGGGTCGGCGGTCCAGCCGCCGGCCCGCGCCGACAACCCGAACGCGTAGCCGTCGTCCGCCCGCGCCGCCGACCCGGCCCCGGAACCGTCCGCGCGGCCGAACCCGCAGGCCGCCGCCTCCAGTTCGATCGCCGCCTGGGCCTCGTACCCGGCCCGGTGGCAGACCCCGGCGAGCGAGGACACCGCGTCGAACAGCCGCCCCATGCTGGAGCTCGGCAGGCAGTTCAGTCGCCGCTCCAACTGCCGCTCCAGCAGCCCGCGTTCCGCCGCTCCGCAAGCCCGGACCGGCGGCAGCTCCGGCAGCCAGGGCAGTCCGGCCGCGCGCAGGTGGGCGAGCGCCGTCCGGTACGGGCGCTCGACGGCCGCGTCCCCGCCCGGCAGCGGCACGTACCCGAGGTGGGCGAGGCGGCGGAACCCGTCGTAGTCGGCCAGCAGCACCTCGCCGCCCCAGACCGCGCCGTCCGCGCCGTAGCCGGTGCCGTCGAAGGCCACCCCGAGCACCGGGCGGCTGCCGTCCAGTCCGTGCTCGGCCATCACCGCGGCGATGTGGGCGTGGTGGTGCTGGACCCGGTGCACCGGCCGACCGGCGGCGGTCCGCTCGGCGTGCCGGAGCGAGCGGTAGCCGGGGTGCCGGTCGGCGACCAGCAGTTCGGGCCGTACGCCGCTGACCGTGCCGAGCTGCTCGACCGCCCGGTCGAAGGCCCGCAGGGTGGCCAGGTCGTCCATGTCGCCGATGTGGCCGGACAGCCAGGCGTAGCCGTCCCGGGCCAGCGCGAAGGTGTTCTTCAGGTCGCCGCCGACCGCCAGCGCCGGGCGCACGGGCACCGGCAGCGGGATCGGCAGCGGCGCGTAGCCGCGCGAGCGGCGCAGCGGCAGCTGCTCGCCGTCCACCACCCGCACCACCGAGTCCTCGCAGGGCACGTGGATCGGCCGGTCGTGGCCGAGCCAGCCGTCGACCAGCGGGGCGAGCCGCTCCAGCGCCTCCCGGTCCTCGGTGACGATCGGCTCGCCGGAGAGGTTGGCGCTGGTCATCACCAGCAGGTCCGGCCCGGGGGCGGCGAGCAGCAGGTGGTGCAGCGGCGTGTACGGGAGCATCACCCCGAGGTCGGGGCTGCCCGGGGCCACGCCCTCGGGCACCGGCAGGCCGGTGCGGCGCAGCAGGACGATCGGCCGGACCGGCCCGGTGAGCAGTTCCCGCTCGACCGGGTCGACGGGCAGCAGGCCCTCGACGGTGGCGAGGTCGCGGGCCATCACGGCGAAGGGCTTGCGGCCGCGCCGCTTGCGCCGGCGCAGCAGGGCGACGGCCGCGGCGTCGCGCGCGTCGCAGGCGAGGTGGTAGCCGCCGATGCCCTTGACGGCGAGGACCGCGCCGTCGGCCAGCAGCCGCCGGGCCTCCGCCAGGGCCGGCTCCCCGCCGAGGTCGGGGCGTCCGGGCACGGTCAGCGTGAGCCGGGGCCCGCAGGCGTGGCAGGCGACGGGCTGGGCGTGGAACCGGCGGTCGGCGGGGTCCGCGTACTCGCGGGCGCAGTCCGGGCACAGCGGGAAGCCGGCCATGGTGGTGTTGGCCCGGTCGTACGGCAGGCCGGTGACGATGGTGTGCCGGGGGCCGCAGTTGGTGCAGCTGATGAACGGGTGCCGGTGGCGGCGGTCGGCCGGGTCCGCGAGTTCGGCCAGGCAGTCGGCGCAGACGGCGGTGTCGGGCGGGATCAGGGTGGCGCGGGCGCCGTCGGGGCGGGAGGGGACGATGCGGAAGCCGGTGGCGCCGGTGGCGGCGAGCGGCGCGTGTTCCACCGCGTGCACCTGGGCGAGCGGCGGCGCGTCGCCGGCCACCCGCCGGCAGAAGGCGTCCAGCGCGTCCGGGCTGCCCTCGACCTCGACCAGGACGCCCTCGCCGGTGTTGGTGACGGTGCCGGCCAGTCCGAGTTCACCGGCCAGAGTGTGGACGAACGGCCGGAAGCCGACCCCCTGTACCAGGCCGCGGACGGCGACCCGCCGCCGCTCGCGGTCGAGCCCGGGGTGGGCGGCCGTCACGCGTGCTCCCCCACGGCGGAGTGGCCGTGGCCGTGGTCTTGCCCGTGGTCGTGATCCTGAGAGTGCCCATGGTCGTGGTCGTGAGAGTGCCCGTGGTCGTGCGGCGCCGCCGCGGCCATCACCGGCCGGTGCGGCCGCGCCCCGGCCAGGACGCCGAGCGCCCGGTCCAGCAGCGCCCCGACGCCCTCGCCCGTCCGGGCCGAGGTGTTCAGCACCTCCACCCCGGGGTTGACCCGCTGGACGTTGGCCAGGAACGCCGCCTCGTCGAACTCGGCCGCCGCCGCGAGGTCCGTCTTCGTCACCAGCACCAGGTTGGCCAGCCCGAAGGCCGTCGGGTACTTGAGCGGCTTGTCCTCGCCCTCGGTCACCGAGGCCAGCACCACCCGCAGCGTCTCGCCGAGGTCGTAGGAGGCCGGGCAGACCAGGTTGCCGACGTTCTCCACGAACAGCAGCCGGCAGTCGTCCGGCAGCCAGCCGTCCAGGTGCCCGGCGAGCATCCGCGCCTCCAGGTGGCAGAGCCCGTCGGTGAGCACCTGCTTCACCGGGGCGCCCGAGCGGGCCAGCCGGCGCGCGTCGTTCTCGGTGGCGAGGTCGGCGGTCAGCGCGGCGACGGGCACCCCGCGTCGCCGGGCGAGCCCCAACTCGGCCTCCAGCAGCGCGGTCTTGCCGCTGCCGGGGCTGGAGAGCAGGTTCACCGCGACCGTCCCCCGCGCGGCCAGTGCCGCCCGCAGCCCGCGGGCGCTGTCGTCGTTGCGGGCGAGGACCGCCTGACGGAGGTCGACCGTGCGGCACATCGGCATCAGCCTTTCTGGTTCGGCCCGGATGTCAGCGTTCCCGGGCCCACTCGACGTCGAGGATCTGCAGCTCGCGGCCGGACAGCAGCTCCACGCCGCCACCGCCGGAGCAGCTCGGGCAGCCGAGGTCCGGCGGCATGCCGACCGCCCACTCGACCGCGCAGGGGGCGCAGCGGGCCCGGGCCGCGACGGACTCGGTGTCCAGCGCCGCGCCCGCCACCAGCGTTCCGGCGCAGGCGAGTTCGAAGCAGAAGTCGAGGGCCTCGGGCACCACGCCGGCCAGCTCGCCGACCCGCAGCCGCACCCGTGCCACCCCGGGGGCCCCGTGTTCGCGCGCGGCCGTGTCCACCTGCTCGACGACGGCTTCGGCGATCGACATCTCGTGCATGGGTCCCTTCCCGGAGCGGGCGGCAACGCGCCCCATTAC
>NZ_JBHVEU010000501.1:0-6203 GCF_042802075.1 Kitasatospora sp. NPDC057518 | reverse complement strand
GGGGCGGGCGCCGTGGCCTGCGGGACGGCCGTCGTCAGCGGCGGCGCCTTCTCACCGACAGGACCAGGGAGGTTCCGGCGAGCAGGATCAGTGCCGCGTACCCGAGCACGGACACGGTGGCCGTGCCGGACTGCGCGAGTTCGGGGTGGTGCGGCCCGGGGTGGTGCGGCCGGGGGTGGTGCGGGCCGGGCTTCGGCGGAGTCGGCGGTGCGGGCGGGACGGCGCCGGTCGGCTCCACGGCCACCTGGGCGGTCGACTCGGGCGAGGTGACGGTCGCACCGCCGGGCGCGTGGCCGGAGGCGGTCGCGGTGTTCTCGATCAGGTTCTCCCGCAGGTCGTCCTCGGTGACGGTGTAGGTAGCGGTGCAGGTCACCTGCCCGCCGGGGAGCAGTCGGGCGGTGTCGGCCGGCGGGCAGTCGGGTGTCAGCGGGGTGCCGTGGCCGTCGAACGCGGTTTCGGTCACGGTCACGTCGGTGAGGGCGACGTTGCCGGTGTTGGTGGTGGTGAAGGTGTAGTGGACGGTGTCGCCCGCCTGGTGGACGACGGCCGGGGAAGCGGTCTTCACCAGGGTCAGGGCCGGGGTGGCCCGGGCCGGGAAGACGGCGGTGGCGGCTTCGGCGCGCACGGTCCGGCCGCCGGGGTCGGTGGCGCTCGCGGTGGCGGTGTTGGTGATCCGGCCGGCGTCGACGTCGGCCGCGGTGACGGTGTAGGTGGCGGTGCAGGGGATGGCGACGCCCGGGGCGACGGAGCCGGCCTCGGGCGGGCAGGCGGCGGTGGGCGGGGTGCCGTGGCCGTCGAACGCGGTCTCCCGGACGTCGAGTCCGGTGAGGGTGACGTTGCCCGTGTTGGTGGCGAGGAACCGGTAGGTCACCGTGGCGCCTTCGGCCAGCGGCGTGTCGGCAGGGCCCGCGGTCTTGGTGAGGGTGAGCGCGGGAGCGGCTGGTGCGGTGACGGTGGCGCGGGCCTCGGCGGAGACGGGGCTGTCGAACCCGGCGGGCGCCCGGCCGGTAACGGTGGCGGCGTTGGTGATCCGGCCGGCGTCGATGTCGGCCTGGGTGGTGGTGTAGGCGGCGGTGCAGACCACGGAGCCGCCCGGTGCCAGGGTGAGCGCGGCGGCCGGGCAGTCGACCAGTGGCGCGCCGCCGGAGCCGGTGAACGCGGTCTCGTCGACGTGCACGTCGGTGAGGGGGACGCCACCGGTGTTGGTGACGGTGAAGGAGTAGGACACGGCGGTGCCGGCCCGGTCGACAGTGCCCGGGGTGACGCTCTTGGCGAGCGTGATGCCGGGCGCGGTGACGGTGCGCACGGTGGCGGTGGCCTCGTTGCTCACCGGGTCCGGTCCGGTGGCCGCGGTGGCCGTCGCGGTGGCGGTGTTGGTGATCGATCCGGCGGTCACGTCCTGCGCGGTGACGGTGTAGGTGGCCGTGCAGGTCGTGGTGGCGGCGGGGGCGAGGTCGGTGCTCCGGCAGATGGGGACGGGTTTGGTGCCGCTGCCCGTGAAGACGCTCTCGTCGACCGTCACGCCGGTGACCGGGACGGTGCCGGTGTTGGCGACCTCGTAGGTGTAGGTGACGGTGTCTCCGGTGGTCGCGGTGGCCCGGTCGACCTGCTTGCTGAGGCTCAGTTCGGCGTTGGTGCCCAGCGGGGTGGAGCTGACGACCCGCTGGTCGGCCTGCGGTCCGAGGCTGTCGATGACGGAGGGGTTGATCACCGTCGGGCCGGTGTAGTGCAGGCCGCCGGGCGGAGTCGGCGGCGGGTTCTCGGTGATGGTGCACCGCTGGCCGTCGTAGAAGGCGAGCGGCGCGGCGGTGGCGGTGGTCGCTCCGGCCGGGACGGTGACCGACCAGGTCTGCGGTTCCTGGGTACCGCAGGTGACCGTTCCGCTGAAGGTGAGCGGCGACGGCAGGCCGCCGGCGGGCAGGCCCGTGAGCTGCTTGACGACGGTGATGGTGGAGGCCGTGTTGAAGACCTGGAGCGAGACGGTGCTCTCGTTCGAGGCGGGGATGGCGTCGAGGAACGCGTCGGGGCCAGTGGAGGACCGGGCCGTCGCGGTGTTGGGGTAGGTGCCGGGGACCGGTCCGGCGGTGCCGGTGACGGTGATGGTGACGTAGTCCCCGCCGCCGCTGATCTGCGGGATCGTGGACGTCACGGTGCGGGTCGCCGGGTCGAACACCACCGGGCCGCACGCCGAGGCGGCGGAGCTCGCCACGCAGGTCGCCGAGCCGTACTCGAAGGCGGTGGCCGGGGGCAGCGGGTCGGAGAACTCCACCGACCTCGCCGTCTGCGGTGACGCGTTGGAGACCTTGATCGTGTAGGTGACGGCCTGCCCGGCCTGCACCGCGGCCGGCTCCACCGCCTTGTTGACGGCGATGTCCGCGCACGGAGCCGTCGCCGTGGTGGAGGCGGAGCTGTTGCCGGTGTTGACCAGCGGCGACGCGACGAAGAAGTCCGCGTTGTTGGCGACGATCGTCGCGGTGCTCGGGCAGGCCGCCAACGGGGTCGGGTCGGCCGGGTCCAGGGTCAGGACGACGGTCAGCCTGGCACCGGGCGGGAACGCGCCCACCGTGCCGGAGTAGACCGGCGCGTTGTAGGCGATCGTGGTGTCGGTGATGAACGACGGGCAGGACGCGCCTCCGGTGCCGTCGCAGGACACGATGTGCACGGCGTACGAGCGGAAGAGGGTCGTCGACGAACTGAGGTAGTCCCGGATCAAGGACCCGTCCGCCGGGTTCGGGCCCCTGTTCTCGTACGTGATCGTGTACGTGTTGGGCTTGCCCGGCAGGATCACCGTGTTCGCCTGCGTCTTGGTGACGGAGATGCTCGTCCGCGGACAGGGCTCGGGTGTCAGCCCGGTCGCGCTGGTCGTCGCCGTGTTGTTGCCGGTGTTGACCAGGGGGGAGACGGTGAACAGCTGTGCGGTGTTGCCGACGATGTCGGCCGTCGGATTGCTGCTGCACGTGGTGGGCGTACCCGACGGGTCGACCGTCATGACGATGGTCAGCTTGGCTCCGGGCGGGAACGCTCCCAACGCTCCGGAGTAGACCATCGTGTTGTTGCCGGCCGTGGTGTCCTGGACGAACGACGGGCAGCTCACCCCACCGGTGCCGTCACAGGACACGATGTGCACGGCGTAGGAGGTGAAGTACTGGTTCAACGAGGTCAGGTAGTCGCGGATGGTCGCGCCGTCCGCCGCGATCGGGCCGTTGTTCTGGTAGGTGACCGTGTACGTGTTGGGCATGCCCGGCAGGATCTGCGGGTTGCTCTGCGTCTTGGTGACGGAGATGTTCGTCTGCGGGCACTGGCCCGGGGTGAGGCCGGTCGCCGAGACGTACGCCTGGTTGGACAGGGTGTTGGTCACACCGTTCGGCGCGAAGATGTTGGCGGTGTTGCCGACGATGTCGGCGGTCTGTGACGAGGAGCACGCCGGCACCGGACCGGACGGGTCCACCGTCATCACCACCGTCAGCGTCGCGCCCGGCGGGAACGCACCGATCACGCCGGAGAAGATCATGGTGCTGTTGTTGGCCGTGGTGTCCGTGATGAACGACGGGCAGCTCGCACCGCCGGTGCCGTCGCAGGACACGATGTGCACGGCGTACGACGTGTACAGCGACTTCGACGCGCTCATGTAGTCGCGGATCGTCGAGCCGTCCGCCCAGCCCCTGCCCTCGTTGCCGAACGTCACCGTGTAGGTGTTCGGCTGGCCCGGCAGGATCGTGGTCGCCGACTGGGACTTGGTGACCCGCAGGCTCATCTGGTTGCTGATCGTCGTGCTGACCGAGCTGTCGTTGGAGCTCGGGTCCGAGTCCGTGGCCCCCGGCGGCGGGTCGATGTGGGAGGACGCCGTCACCGACGACGGCGAGGGGGCGCCGAAGCGGCCGGTCACGGTCAGCGTCAGCACCCCGAGGTGCGGCAGGCTCACCGCCGTGCCCGAGACCTGGCTGTCCGACACGGCCAGCGAGCCGGGGCAGGCGGCACCGGCGGCGGCCGAGCAGCTCGCCGCCACATGCGTCGCGGCGGCCGGCAGCGTCACGGTGAACGGCGCTCCGTCGGCCGCGGTCAGCGTGTTGTTGCTCATGGTCACCGTGTAGGTAAACTCCTGGCCCGCGTACCCGCTGGTCGGCCCGGCGATGTTGGTCGTCACGTCGACGACGTCCGCGGCGCGATCCGTCCGCGGTGCCACCGGCGCGGACGCGGGGGACACGGACGCGGACGGCACGGACGGAACCGCCTGCGGCACGGACGCCGGAGACGCGGACGCGGGAGACACGGCCGCGGGCGACGCGGACGACGCGGACGGAACCGTCGGCGGCACGGACGCGGGCAACGCGGCCGGGACCGTCTGCGGCGAAGCCTGCGCAACCGGCGCGGGCGACGCGGCCCGGGCAGCCGCGGGTGTCCGGTCGGCCGGGCCCGGATCGGCCGCGGCCACCGGCGGCGCGGCCAGCGCCACCAGTCCCCAGGTCAGCAGTGCGGCCACGAAGGGCGCGCACCGTCTCCGTCGAAATTCCGACCACGTCCGAACCATGGCGAACCAGCCCTCCGTCCCGGCCGATCGGACCGGGTGGCCCCTGGAACGTCGATCGGTCGATGAGTCACGACGGCCCCACGCTCACCCGCCGACGGGCACACGCCCGACAGGCAGACGCGGAAGGGCCGGGAAATCAGTCGCATGCCCTACCGGAGACGGGGAGCCGCCGCCCGGTAGGGCGCCACGTCTGGTCCGCGCCCACGGGGTTGCCCCGCTTCCCGGTGTCCGGCGGCCTTCGGCACCGGCGGGCGCGGTCGGCGCGGGTGCCGCCTCATACCTGAGAGCCAGGCCGAGGACGGCTCCGCAGCGGGAGGCCGGTCGGCCGGTCCGCTCCGTAGCCTGGTGACCGAATGCACCCCGGCCGAGGAAGGCACCGTGAGCGTCCGAACCGCTGAGCACCCCGGCCGCGGCCGTCCGGTGGACGAACCGGACAATACTGTCCGCATGGACAGGACTGGGCGGCGGCCGGTGCGCGCGGCGCTGCGCACCGTGCGGAAGGATCTGTTCACCCTGGCCCCGCAGCCCATGCCGCCCATGAGCGGGCCGGGACCGCTGAGGTGGCTGCCGCACGGTGCGGTCGTCATGGTGGCGGTCTTCGCGGCCGTCTCCGCCACCGAGGACATCCCGCTGCGGCCGCTCGGGATGCTCCACGCCGCGCTTCTCGTACCGGCGCTGCGCCGACCGCTGCCGGCCTGGTGGCTCTCGCTGGTGACGCTGCCGGTCTTCTCGCTGTACCCGCCATTCGCGCCCTACACGGGATGGGCGTGGGCCGTGCAGGCCGGACTGTCGTTCCTGGTCGCGCTGCGCAACCCGCCGCGGGTGACGGCCGAGACGGTGGGGCTGAGCACCGCGCTGCTGCTGGGTCTGCAGCTGGCGGGCGGGCGGATCGGGCCCTGGTACTTCACGGTGATCGTGCTGGTGCTGTTCGCCCTCGTCGCGGCCGCCGCGACCGGGGTGCGCCGGACGCGGGAGGTCCGCGTCCGGCTCGCGGAGCAGGAGCGGGCCCTCGCCCAGGAACGGGCGCACCGCACCGTCCTGGAGGAGCGCGCCCGTATCGCGCGCGAGTTGCACGACGTGGTCGCCCACCACATGTCCGTCATCTCCATCCAGGCCGAGGCCGCGCCGTACCGGGTCGCGGCCCCGCCCCGGGAACTCGTCGCGGCGCTGGCCGACATCCGCGCGGGCGCCCTGGAGGGACTGACCGAGCTGCGCCGCCTCCTCGGCGTGCTGCGGTCCGAGGACCACCCCGGCGGGCGTGCTCCCGAGGCTCCGCAGCCCACCCTGGAGCGGCTCGACGACCTGCTCGCCGGGGTGCGCGCGGCCGGGCTCGACGTGCGGGCGGTGGTCTCCGGGACACGCCGCCCGCTGCCCGAGGGCGTGGAGCTGTCGGCCTACCGCATCGTGCAGGAGGCGCTCAGCAACACGCTGCGCCACGGGACCGCGACCGCAGCGCCCGCCCCGAGACCGTCACCGCCCTCGGCGACGCGCTGAGGAAGCAGGGCGTCGACGTCGAGGTGGAGGAACTGCCCTTCGCCGACCACGCCTTCGACGACGTGTACGGCAGTCTCACCTCCCAGACGAGCCGCCGGATCCTGCTCGACTTCCTCCTCGCCGACCCGCGCTGACCGCGTTGACCGCGTTGGCCCCGGGGCTCCCCGCCGGAGAGCAGTCC
>NZ_JBHVEU010000500.1:0-6228 GCF_042802075.1 Kitasatospora sp. NPDC057518 | reverse complement strand
GACTTCCTGCGCAGCAACCACCTGCCCCCACCCCCCGCCCTCCCCGGACCAAGCCGCCCAACTCCCCGCAAAGGGAGGCCACTCTCCGCCCCGCCCCACGGAATTCCGAGGGGCACGCAGCAGGGAGCGGGCACAATGGCGTAGAGATGGTCGGCCGTCCGGAACCGGGGGGCCAGGGAATGGAGGCCCGGGGTGAGCGATCTTCCGCGCAAGGCAGTGACCCGCACGGCACGGCTCGCCGCCCTGCCGCTGGGGATAGCCGGTCGCGCCACGCTCGGCCTGGGCAAGCGGATCGGCGGCCGCTCCGCCGAGGTGGTCACCGCCGAGCTCCAACAGGCCACCGCGGACCAGCTGTTCAAGGTCCTCGGCGAACTCAAGGGCGGGGCGATGAAGTTCGGGCAGGTGCTGTCCGTCTTCGAGGCCGCGCTGCCCGAGGAGGTCGCCGGGCCGTACCGGGCGGCGCTCACCAAGCTGCAGGACGCCGCTCCCCCGATGCCCGCCGCCAAGGTGCACACCGCGCTCGCCCAGCGGCTCGGTGACGACTGGCGCGGGCTGTTCCGGGAGTTCGACGACCGGCCCGCGGCCGCCGCCTCGATCGGCCAGGTGCACAAGGCGGTCTGGCACGACGGCCGCACGGTCGCCGTCAAGGTGCAGTACCCAGGTGCGGGGGACGCGCTGCTCGCGGACCTCTCGCAGCTGAGCCGGGTGGCCTGGCTGCTGGGCCCGCTGATCCCCGGGCTGGACATCAAGCCGCTGATCACCGAGCTGCGCGAGCGCGTCTCGGAGGAGCTGGACTACGAGCTGGAGGCGCAGGCCCAGCGCCGCCACGCCGAGGAGTTCACGGACGACCCGGACATCGTGGTGCCGGGCGTGGTGGCCCAGGCCGACCAGGTGCTGGTCACCGAGTGGATGGGCGGCACCCCGCTGGCCGAGGTGATCGCGGGCGGCACCCAGGAGGAGCGCGACCGCGCCGGGCAGCTGCTGGCCCGGTTCCTGTTCGCCGGCCCGTCCCGGACCGGCCTGCTGCACGCGGACCCGCACCCGGGCAACTTCCGGCTGCTGAAGGACGACGGCCCGGTGTCGGGCTGGCGGCTGGGCGTGCTGGACTTCGGCACGGTGGACCGGCTGCCCGGCGGGCTGCCGGCCCCGATCGGGGCCTCGCTGCGGATGGCGCTGGCCGGGGACGCGGCGGGCGTGCTCCGGATGCTGCGCGAGGAGGGCTTCGTGAAGCCCTCGGTCCGGCTGGACCCGGACGCGGTGCTGGACTACCTGCTGCCGATCATCGAGCCGGCCGCGGTGGAGAACTTCCACTTCACCCGGACCTGGATGCGGGCCCAGGCGGCCCGGATCGCCGACCCGCGCTCGCCCGCCTACAACCTGGGCAAGCAGCTGAACCTGCCGCCCGCGTACCTGCTGATCCACCGGGTGACGCTGAGCACCATCGGGGTGCTCTGCCAGCTGGGTGCCAAGGCGCCGTTCCGCGCGGAGATGCTGGAGTGGCTGCCCGAGTTCGCCGGGCGGCCGTCGGCAGAGCGCGCGGAACCCGCCAACCCCGCCACCCCCACGAAGCCCGTGAAGCCCGTGAAGCCCGCCAGGACCACCGAACCCGCCCGGGTCCGCAAGGACTGACCCCGACAGCGCGACAACGGCCGCAGGCCGCTCCCCCGACGACGGGGAGCGGCCTGCGGCACGACGGGGGTGGTTCAAGGTCCGACGGCGAACCGGTGTCCGGCCGTGGACCGGAGCCGGCAGGGGCCTGTCGAGGACGGGCCCCCGGGCCGGCGGGGCCCTTCTTCAGCGCTGTATCAGCGCTACATCAGCGCGACGGCGAGCGCCTTGCGGGCGCGCATCGAGGCCCGCTCGGCCCGCTGCCTGAGCTTGCGGGCCCGGGCCACCCGGCTGACGAGCCGTTGGTTCTCGGCCTCGTGCAGCCTGTCTTGCATATGGGCACGGGCCAGGGATTCGTGGAGGAGTTGCATCTCGAGGATCCTGTTCTGGGTCTGACGTTCGGTGGCCTGCTCGGCGCGGGCGGTGGGATCGACGGCGGCGGGGTTCATGTCGTGGTCCTGCTCGTGGTGCTTGCTCGGGGACGTGATGCGGGCTGCGGCGTCGGCCTTGGCGGCGGCGATCCGCACGGATCGGCGGAGGGCGCTGTCCAGCGGGGGCTGCTCTCCCCGGCGGACGACCCTGGCCTCGTGGGCGGGGTTCATGCCATGACCTCGGTCTTGCGCGGACGGCCACGGGGACGCTTGCGCGCCACCACGACGCCCTGGACGAACAGCTCGCCACCCCAGACGCCCCACGGCTCGCGCCGCTCCAGGGCGCCGGCCAGGCAGGCCTCCTTCACCGGGCAGGTGCCGCAGAGCGACTTCGCGTACTCGACGTCGGCCGGCGTCTCCGCGAAGAAGACCTCGGGGTCGAAGGCGCGGCAGGGGATGGGGAGACCGAGGGACTCGGCCTGCTCGATCGAGCTGAGCTGCATGGAAGGAACCTCCGGGGGGTCGGCCTGGTCGGCCTTGGTGATCTGGCTTGTCGGCGGTACGGACGGGGTGGGCGGTGTGATGACCGTGGACACTGTGGGCGTCTTCCTCGTCTTTTCTCAGTGGTTCCGGCCCAGGTGACTGGTGGTGCTGGGCCGGAGGCCCCGGAGGGCCTGGGTGGTCTTGCGTACCGGACAAAACAGAAGGGCCGCGGATCCCGGTGTGACGGGTTCCGCGGCCCTGGAGGTGCCGACCTGAGGCTGGCTCAGGTTCGTTCTCTCCAGGGTTCAGGGCCGCGGAAGGCCTGCATCCGGATGGCCTCGGCGCCCGTGAAGGCGGCCATGGCCTGGTTAATCTGCTGCTCGTTCTGCTTCTGGGCGTTTCCGGCACCGACGACCTGCGCATAGCCGCCATGCATGGCGGCGGCTACTGCTGCCTTCGGTGCCTGGGTCGGTCGCTCGTCGCGCAGGGAGCACGACGTACCGAACGACGCCCAGTCACGGGACAGACCGGTCTCGACAAAGGTGCCTTCGAAGCTCCTGCCGCCCGTGAGGCACAGATCAGTGTGTCCAAGACCACTGACAACGGGAGCGGAGACACCGGTGGTGTCGAGACCCAGACCGGTTCCACCGAGCTCGGCGAGCGCCCGCAGACGGGCGGCACGCAGGGAGGCAGCGACAACGGTCTGGCCAGTCATTTTGGTGATCATGATGTTTCCCACTGTCTTCGCCTCCTCTCGGCGTCTCGCGGAGCCTGGTCTCCCTGGCTCCGAATGTTCGGATGTCTGTCTCGGTAAAGCTCTCGGGCGAGGGGCATCGGCACAGGTTTCACCCCGTGCGACCGCGTCCCCTTGACCGCTCCGGCAGGCTATTGCGCTCCCGGTACGCGGCGCAAACTATTTTTCACGCGAGTTCTTCGGCACGTCACACGACGGGTTCCGAAACCCTCGGAGCGGCCCCTGGGACCGCGCTCGGACCTGCTCAGGCCTGATCGGCCGGACCGCCGTCCTCGACGTCGTCCGGATCCTCCTCGGGCTCCTCCCCCGCACACAACGAGAGCACGGCGGCCCCGTACTTGTCCAGCTTCATCGCGCCGACCCCGGAGATGGCCGCCAGCTCACCGCGGCCGGCGGGCACGTCCTCGGCGATCGCCATCAGCGTGGCGTCGGTGAAGACCACGTAGGCCGGCGCGCCCTGCTTCTTCGCCTGCCGGGCCCGCCACTCGCGCAGCCGCTCGTACAGCCCCTCGTCCATCGTGGACGGGCAGTCCTCGCAGCGGCGCAGCTTGCGCTCGACGGCCTCGGTGAGCACCTTGTCGCAGACCCGGCACTTGACCGGTCCGCGGGCCCGCCGCGCGGCGGAGCGCTCGCCGGGCTCGACGCCCCCCCGCCCGCCGCGCGCGCCGGTGCGCGCGCCCGGGGCGGCGGAGCCGGGGCGCAGCCCGTCCAGGAAGCGGGTCGGCTTGCGGCTGGCCCGGCCGCCCGGGGAGCGGGAGAGCGCCCAGGAGAGGCTGAGGTGCTTGCGGGCCCGGGTGACGCCGACGTAGAGGAGGCGGCGTTCCTCCTCGACCTGCTCGTCGGTCTTGGCGTAGATGATCGGCAGGGTGCCCTCGGTGAGGCCGACCAGGAAGACGGCGTCCCATTCGAGGCCCTTGGCGGCGTGCAGCGAGGCGAGCGTGACGCCCTCGACGGCCGGGGCGTGCTGGGCCGCGGCGCGGGCGTCCAGCTCGGCGACGTAGGCGGCGAGGTCGGTGGTCTGGCCGGCCGCGGTGCGGGTGCGCTCGAACTCCTCGGCCAGCCGGACCAGGGCGGCCAGCGACTCCCAGCGGTCCCGGACGGCGCCGGAGCCGGCCGGGGGCTCGGCGGTGAAGCCGCGGGTGGCCAGGACCGCGCGGACCTGGCCGGCCAGGTCGGGGGCGTCGTCGGTGAGCGGGTCGGAGGCGGCCCGGGCGGCGCCGCGCAGCAGCACGCCGGCGTCCCGGACCTCGGGGCGCTCGAAGAACCGTTCCGCGCCCTTGAGCTGGTACGGCACGCCGAGGTCGGCGAGGGCCTGCTCGTAGACCTCGGACTGGCCGTTGGTGCGGAACAGCACGGCGATCTCGCTGGCGCGCACCCCGGCGGCGAGCAGGTCCTTGATCCGGCGGCCGGTGGTCTCGGCCTCGGTGGGCTCGTCCTCGTACTCGGTGTAGACCGGCTCGGGGCCGGCCTCGCGCTGGGAGACGAGCTCCAGGCGGTGCCGGGCGGCCTCGCCGCGGGCCTGGGCGAGCAGTCCGTTGGCGAGGTGGACGACCTGGGGGGTGGAGCGGTAGTCGCGGACCAGCTTGACCACCGTCGCCTCGGGGTGCCGGGTGCGGAAGTTGAGCAGGTAGTCGGGGGTGGCGCCGGTGAAGGAGTAGATGGTCTGGCTGGCGTCGCCGACGACGCAGAGGCTGGCGCCGCCGTCGGGGCCGGTCCACCGGTCGAGCAGGCGCTGCTGGAGCGGGGAGACGTCCTGGTACTCGTCGACGGTGAAGTGCCGGTACTGGGAGCGGACCTGGTCGGCGATGTCCGGGCGGTCCTCCAGGATGGCGGCGGTGAGCAGCAGGACGTCCTCGAAGTCCATGCTGCCGCGGCGGCTCTTGGCCTCCTCGTAGACGCGGTAGACCTGGGCGGTCTCGGCCGGGTCGCGGGGGGCCTCGCGGCCGGACTTGGCGACGGCCGCGGGGTAGTCCTCGGGGGCGATCTGGGTGACCTTGGCCCATTCGATCTCGGCGGTGAGGTCGCGCAGTTCGGTGCGCTGGACGCGCAGCCCGCAGCGGCCGGCGGCCTCGGCGACGAGCTGGACCTTGCGTTCCAGGAGCTGGGGGACGGGGCCGCCGACGGCGCGCGGCCAGAAGTACTGGAGCTGGCGCAGCGCGGCGGCGTGGAAGGTGCGGGCCTGGACGCCGTCGGCGCCGAGCTGGCGCAGCCGGCCGCGCATCTCGCCGGCGGCGCGGGCGGTGAAGGTGACGGCGAGGACCTGCTGGGGGTGGTAGACGCCGCTGCGCACGCCGTAGGCGATCCGGTGGGTGATGGCGCGGGTCTTGCCGGTGCCGGCGCCGGCCAGGACGCAGACGGGACCGTGCAGGGCGGTGGCGACGGCGCGCTGCTCGGGGTCGAGCCCGGCGAGCACCGCATCCGGGCCCGTGTCGGCACCGGGGTCGGCCCAGGGGGAGCCGTGGGGGCCGTCGTAGGGGCTGCCGCTCAAGAGGTCTTCCTGCATGCGTTCCATCCTCTCAGCCCGGGGGGACATCGCGGACGGGGTTGTCCACAGGCCTGGTGCGATCGCAGGATGATCACTCCGCGCGACGGTCGACGGCGCTCCGGAATGTCCGCCGCCCGGTGGACGTTCCTGCCGGAGACCGTACGCCCCCCTCTTTCGAAGGAGCCCCCTCGATGTCCGGCACCGTGACGATGTACAGCACGACCTGGTGTGGGTACTGCAACCGACTCAAGAGCCAGCTGGACCGTGAAGGCATCGGCTACACCGAGATCAACATCGAGGAGGACCCGGCGTCGGCGTCCTTCGTCGAGTCGGTGAACAACGGGAACCAGACCGTCCCGACGGTGCTGGTGACGCCGGTGGGCGGCGGCGAGCGGGTCGTGATGACCAACCCGAGCCTGCTGCAGGTCAAGAAGGCCCTGGCGTCCTGACCCCACCGGGTCCACACCCGCCGGGCGCGAACCCGCCGGGCCCGGGCCCGACCGGCCCCGGCCCGGGCCCCGCGGGCC
>NZ_JBHVEU010000499.1:0-6233 GCF_042802075.1 Kitasatospora sp. NPDC057518 | reverse complement strand
GCCCCCGCCGGAGGCCGCACCGGCCGCACCGGCCGAGCCCGCAGCGCCCGCGGCCCCCGCGGACCCGGAGGTCGCGGCGGCCGTCCCGGCCGCTGCCGCACCGCCGACGGCGGCGGCACCGCCCACGGCGGCCGCGGCGGCGCCGAACCCGCCGACGCCGATCCAGACCAGCACCCCGCCGGGCAGCAGGGCGCGCAGCCCGGTGTTGATCTCGGTCAGTTCCAGGCAGGCGGCCGTGCAGCGGTCGCACTCAGTGAGGTGCCGGCCGACCTCCGCCGAGGCCCGCTTGCGCAGCGAGCCGCGCGCGTACGCGCCGAGCCGGTTGGCGTACGCCTCGCAGGCGCTGTCCTGGCTGCCCGAGACGTGCGCCTGGAGGAACGCGGCGGCGAGCCGGTCGCGGGCCCGGTGGGCCTGGACGGCGGTGGCGTTGGCGGTCTTGCCGAGCATCACCGCGACGGTCTTCGGGGACTCCCGCTCGACCTCGGTGTGCCAGAGCACCATCCGGTCGTCCTCGGGCAGTTCGGCGTAGGCCTGCATGACCATCCGCTGGTCGGCCATCGCCATCGCCCAGGCGTCGGCGCCCGGGTCGGCGAGGTCGAAGTCGACCACGGCGGCCGAGGTCTGCGCGAACACGGCGAAGTCGTCGACGAGTTGCTCGCGCCGCTCGCTGCGGTGCCAGGCGGCGGCGACGTTGCGCACGGCGGTCAGCAGGTACGCGCGGACGGCGAACTCGGGGCCCTTGCCCGCCCGCAGCGCCTGCAGGGTGCGGGCGAAGACCTCGCCCGCGAGGTCCTCGGCGGTGAAGCTGTCCCGGCAGCAGGTACGGGCGTAGCGGCGCACCGAGTCGGCGTGCCGGCGGTAGATCTCCTCGTACGCGGTGTCGTCGCCGGCCCGCACCCGGGCGGTCAACTCGGAGTCGGAGGCCGGGCGCTCGCCGTCCACCGGGTCGGCGGGGGCGGGCACGGTCGGCCGGGCGGTGCGGCCGTCGCCGGTGAACGGTTCGCCGACGAACGCCTCGGGGGCGACGCCGCCCCGGCCCGCCGGGGCCTGCCCGGGCACCCGGCCCGGGGGCAGTGCGGCGGCGGAGGCGGAGAGCGTCTCGCGGCTGGGCATCCCGGCCTGGTCGGGGACGTGTCCGGCGGCCGAACCCGCTGCGGTGCCCGGCACTTGGGCCGTCCCGCCGGTGCTGCCGAGACTGCAGGGGCCCGCGGCGGACCCCTCGGCGGTCTCACCGGAGCGGCCCCCGAAGTCGAGGCCGTACCCGTAGTCGTTCTGTTCCTCGGCGCTCACAACGGACCCCAGATTCCACGACAGCCCCCGTAGTGTGGCAGGGCGCGCGGGAGTGCGTAGGCGCACGGTTCCCCGGCGTACGGCGCCGACGGCGCGCGAACGGCGCGCATCGGGACATTGGCTCCAACCACGGGCAAAGGATGGCATAGCGCAGGGATCGGCGGTAGCCGGACCGGTCGCCTTCCACTCCTCCGAGGGGCCGTCGCGGGGGCGTTCGCCCAGCGTGCGACGGCGGGGTGTGCGACTCCCGCACCCCGGCGCGCGCACTCGGGTCGCGCGCCGGTCCTCCTCCCAACTCCCGTGCCCGTCCGGCGTGGCGGCCCGGCCGGCCGACGGGCGTCAGCGCTCCCGCAGGCCGTCCAACAGGATCTGCAGCAGCCGGTCCGAGGGCCCGGCGACCGGCTGGCCCTCCGTCTGCGGAGAAATCGGCGAGAAACCGACGGCCGTCGGCGCGGAGACCGACGGACGGGCCGCGTGCACCGGCACCGAGGCCGTCAGCACCAGCACCACGTCCGACACCGTGACGCCCGGCCGCAGTTCGCCCGCCGCACCGGCCCGCGCCACCAGCGCGGCCAGCAGCTGGAGCAGCAGCCGGGGATCGGCGTCGGCCGCCGACGGCTCGACCGCCCCGCCGGAACGGGCCTCCTCGCCGCGCAGGTCGAAGCGGACCGCGGCCGGCGGCTCCGCCGCCCGCTGCTCGGGCACCCGGCCCAGCTCCTCCGCGTACCGGAACGCCTCCGGCGGCAGCAGCCGCCCGGCGCCGCTGCTCACCGCGCGGGCCAGGTAGCCGGCCAGCGCCTCCCAGGCGCCGTCACCGCCGTACAGCGACTCCCGCGCCTGCGCGGTCAGCCACGCCACCTCCTCGGCGGCGATCCGCTGGACCAGCACCTCCTTGCTCGGGAAGCGCCGGTAGACGGTGCCGACCCCGACCCCGGCCCGGCGCGCCACCTCCTCCATCGGCGCGCCGTAGCCGAACTCGCCGAACACCTCGCGCGCCGCCCGCAGCACGCTCTCCAGGTTCCGCCGGGCGTCCACCCGCAACCGGGCCCCCGGCACCGGCACGGCGGCCGGCGCTGGCTCGACCCGGTACGGGACGGCCGCCCGGGCCAGACCGGCCGGTGCCGTCCCGCCCAGCGGCAGGTCCACCGGGCCGCGTTGCTCGGGGACCATGCCCGGTCCGACCTGCGACGCACCCGCCCGCCCCAATACCTGCTCCTGATCCATCATCCCAACTCTCCCCCGCAGGCGTCCGAAACCGGACCCTGTCGTCGCCCGCCCCTGCACCCCCCGGTGCAGCTCGGCCCGTCAGAAGTGACCCGATGACCCATGCTCGTGCCGCCCGTCCCGATCCGGTGACCACGGTTCGTGCCGCCGTGCCGGGTCCACGTCCGGCTCGGCGCGTCGGCACCGACCGGGGCCCTGTCCGGGAACTACCCTTCCCCGGATGACCGTCCCCCAGTCGGGTTCTCACGCCAACGCTGGAACTGGCCGTAGTGGCCGCTCCACGGTGCGTCGCCGCCGATTGTCATGGCGACGGCCGCCCCGGTACACAATCCGACCATAGTTCACCACTCTCCGAGGCCGAAAGTGCGTCAGAAAGTCGCCCAGTAGGCACAACTGGCCACGACGGTCACTCGCGTCGCAACCAGCCCCGTACGGACTGTGGACAAGACGACCCCCGCCGGTCCTTCATAGGGGGCGTGATGGGGGACACCCCCGGCCGCGGGGTGGCCGGGACGAAACGTCGCATCGGCAGGAGGCGCACCATCAGGATCCTGATCGCCGGCGGCGGCTGCGCCGGAACGGCCGCCGCACTCCACCTCCAGCGCGCCCTGCGGGAACGGCTGCGGCGCGGCGAGGCGGAGATCACCGTCGTCGAGCCCCAGGCGTACTTCACCTACCACCCGCTGCTGGCCGAGGTGGCGGCCGGCTCGATCGACCCGAGACACGTGGTCGTCCCGCTGCGCCGGGTCCTGCCGGACTGCCGGGTGCTCACCGCCCGGATCACCCGGATCGAACACGCCGCCCGGCGCGCCCTGGCCGACGCCGCGGGCCCCGGCGAACCCCCCGCCCCGGTCGAACTCCCTTACGACGTCCTCGTGGTGGCCCCCGGATCGGTCTCCCGCACGGCGCCGGTGCCCGGCCTCGCCGAGCACGGCCTCGGCTTCTCCACCGTCGGCGAGGCGGTGGGCCTGCGCAACCACGTCCTGGAGCAACTCGACCTCGCCTCCGCCACCCGCGACCCGGCGCTGCGCCAGGCCGCGCTCACCTTCGTCTTCGTCGGCGCCGGCTACGCGGGCGTCGGCGCGCTCGCCGAACTGGAGGACATGGCCCGCACCGCCGTGCGCGGCTACCACAACGTCCGCGCCGAGGACCTGCGCTGGGTGCTGGTTGAGGCGACCGGCCGGATCCTCGCCGAGGAGTCGCCCGAGCTCGCCCGGCACACCCTGGGGGAGCTGCGCGAACGCGGCGTCGACATCCGGCTGAGCACCACCCTGGAGTCCGCCGCCGACCGGGTCGTGGCGCTCTCCGACGGCAGCCGCTTCGGCGCCCGCACGCTGGTCTGGACGGCGGGCGTCCGGCCGTCCCCGCTGCTGCGCGCGACCGACCTGCCGCTGGACACCCTCGGCCGGGTGCGGTGCCTGGCGACCCTGCAGGCCGTCGGACCGGACGGGCGCGCCCTGCCCGGCGTCTGGGCGGCCGGCGACTGCGCCGCCGTACCGGACCCGAACGCGGACGGCGCCCCCTGCGCCCCCAACGCCCAGCACGCCTTCGCCCAGGCCGAGCTGCTCGCCCGCAACGTCGTGGTGGCCCTGGACGGCGGCCCGCACGCCCCGGGCCTTGCCGACTACCGGCCGGGCCCCGCCGCCTGCTCGACCTCGCTCGGCCCGCACCGGGCCGTCGCCCACACCCGGCGCGGCGGCAGGCTCACCGGTCGCCGGGCCTGGTGGCTGCACCGGGCCCGGCACCTGCGGCGGCTGCCGAGCACCGAGCGCCGGGTGCGGGTGCTGATGGACTGGGTGCTGGGCGGGGTGTTCTCCCGCGAGCCGGTCTCGCTGGGCGCGATGGAGCACCCGCGTTCGGCCTTCGAGGAGGGGTTCGGCCCCAAGCCCGGACGGCCGTCCGACGCCGGCCCCGATGCTCCCCGGTGACCGCGGCCGCCGACCCGGGCCGGTGGCCGACCGGACGGCGAACCGGGGAGTGGGTCGGACGGCGGATCGGGCGGCCACGCCGGGCGCGCGACTTCCGGAACCGGGCCTCCGCCTGACAGGATCAGCCCGACCTGGTCATTACCCCGTGTGCTGCTGCGCACACAAAAAGTGATGATATGCCTGGAAAACGAGGAAGCGGCCGTCGTTTGAACCTCATGCGCTGGAGCGCCCGGCTCGCCGGAGTCCCCTGGCGTGCCCTCCCGCCCCCCGGGACCGGCACCGAGGACGGTGCGCCCTGCCCCGAGGGCGTCGTCGTGCCGGGCCCCCGCGACCCGGCCGGCCCCGCCGCCACCGCGGAGCTCCCCGACCCGCACAAGCCGCAGAACCTGCGCGAGGTCCTCAACCGCATCCCCGCCCCGGTCGCCGTCACCTACGGCCCGCTCCACCAGCTCGGCTACGCCAACCGCGCCTACCGCGAACTCTTCGGCGAACGCCCCACCGGACTGCCGGCCGCCGAGGCGCTCCCCGAACTCGCCACCATGGGCGTCCTGCCCCTGATGGACCAGGTCATCCGCGGCGGCCGCCCGCGCAGCGTCAAGGCCCGCTGCATCCTCGGCCTCACCGGCAACCGCTACTACAACGTCTCCTGCGTCCCGCTCGGCACGGGGGAGGGCGGCGACGCCCCCGCCGAGGGACCGCCCGCCGGAGTGCTGATCTTCGCCGCCGAGGTCACCGACCAGGTCCTCGCCGCGGCCCGCCTGCGCGAAGCGGAACGCCGCCAGCGCGAGGCCGCCGTCACCCTCCAGCGCAGCCTGCTCCCGCAGAAGCTCGACCAGCCGGCCGGCCTGCGGGTCGCCGCCACCTACCAGCCGGGCGGCGCCGAGGCCGCGGTCGGCGGCGACTGGTACGACGTCATCGCCATCGACGGCGGGCGCACGGCACTCGTCATCGGCGACGTCATGGGCCGCGGCCTGCGCGCCGCCGCCGTCATGGGCCAGCTGCGGACGGCGGTCCGCGCCTACGCCCGCCTCGACCTCCCGCCGCACGAGGTGATGCGCCTGCTCGACGGCCTCGCCATGGAGATCGACGCCAACCAGATCGCCACCTGCACCTACGCCGTCTGGGACCCGCGGCGCCGCACCCTCTCCTACGCCTCCGCCGGACACCTCCCCGTCCTGCTGCGCTGCCCGGACGGCACCATCCTGCGCAGCGAGGAGCAGAACGGCCCGCCGCTCGGCACCGGCGGCGGCCTGCACGTCTCCCACACCCTGCGCCTGCTCCCCGGTACGACCGGTGTCCTCTATACCGACGGACTGGTCGAGCGCCGGGACGAGGACATCGACCAGGGCCTCGACCTCCTGGCCCGCACCCTGACCGGCGCGATCGGCGCCCCCGAGGTGATCTGCGCCCGGCTGCTGCGGGCGATGGGCGTGACCTCCGAGCACGACGACGACGTCGCCGTCCTGGCCTTCCAGCTGCCGGCGGAGGAGGGCACCGAGAATTCGGTTGCGCCACTTGACCCGGCGACTCCAGAGGTCTAGTGTTCTTCGAGCTGCCTGGCAGGGAGCACCGGACACGCATCTGCGCGGACGGTCCCGCGGTGGCCAATCCTCTGAAACACCACTTCCGGTTCGTGCCGGTCGTTTGCGCTTTTCGGCGCTGTGACCTGGTGCTTATTCGGCGTGCTCGTTTTATCGGGTTGCGGTCGGATTCGCTTTTCGGAGCGGGGATCGGCTAGAGTTTGAAACGTCGGACAGGGCGTCAAACCCCGGAAGACACCGGCGAGTTGGA
>NZ_JBHVEU010000498.1:0-6247 GCF_042802075.1 Kitasatospora sp. NPDC057518 | reverse complement strand
TCCCGCGGGGCCGCCGTTCGGCGTTAGATTGTGTCGTACTGACGAAAAGGGGAGAGCGATGGACGAGCAGAGCCGCCAGGGGATCGCCGACGTGGCCGAGGAGTGGGAGGTCCGGGCCGGCGGGACGCCCTTCCAGGGCAAGGTCACCGGGGTCCGCAGCGAGGAGGTCCGGATGCCCGACGGCAGCTGGGCCCGCCGCGACTACCAGACCCACCCCGGCTCGGTCTCGGTGCTCGCCCTGGACGACGAGCAGCGGGTGCTGGTGCTGCGCCAGTACCGCCACCCGGTGCGCCAGCGGCTGTGGGAGCTGCCCGCCGGCCTGCTCGACGTGCCCGGCGAGAACCCGTGGCACGCCGCGCAGCGCGAGCTGTACGAGGAGGCGTACTGCAAGGCCGGCACCTGGCGGATCCTCGCCGACTACTACACCTCCCCGGGCGGCACCGACGAGGCGCTGCGGATGTTCCTCGCCACCGACCTGGCGCCGGCCGAGGGCGAGCGCTACGCGGCCGAGGGCGAGGAGCAGGAGATCGAGGTCGCCTGGGTGCCGGTGCCGGAGCTGATCCGGCTGATCCAGGCCGGGAAGCTGCACAACCCGACCCTGGTCACCGGCACCCTCGCCGTGCACGCCGCGCTCACCGGCCCGGACGGGCTGGACGCGCTGCGCCCGGCGGACTCGCCCTGGCCGGCCCGCCCCTTCGAGGCCTGAGTCGGCCGCTCGGGGGACGGCCGGCCGCCGGGCGTTGAGTCGTTGGGGTGATTTGCGGATTCGTACGACCGGATGTCACCTCGGCTGAGCCGGACGGTCGAACTACGCTTCGCAGACAGGGCGCCCGTCCCGGGCCGCCTCCGCTGAACTCCGGAGGCCGGGCACCGGAAGCCGGGTGTCGGATGCCGAGCGCGGGATGACGTCGGGAGTGGCACGGGTGGCGAGGAAGACGGCGACGATGGACCCCGGCCCCGGCGCGCCCGCCGGGGCCGTCCCGGGCCTGGAGCGGCTGCCGGCCGCACCCACGCTGTTCGTCGGGCGGCGCGCCGAACTGGCCGCGCTGCGGGCGGCCGCCGCCCGCCCGGCGAGCGGGCGCTGCCCGGTGCTGGTGCTGGCCGGGCGCCCCGGCTCCGGACGGACCGTACTGGCCGCCCGCTTCGCCCGTACCGTCGCCGCCGACTACCCGGACGGCGTGCTGTTCGTCCGGCTGTCCGCCCCGGACGGCGGCCGGGTGCCGCCCGCCCGGGCCGCCCGGCTGCTGCTGGAGCAGCTCGACCCGCAGACCGCCGTGCCGCTGCCCGGGACGGGCGAGGACGGGCGGGACGAGCCGGGCTGCGTGGCGCTGCGCGAGGCGCTCGCCGGGCTGCGGGTGCTGCTCGTCCTGGACGACGTCCGGGACGCCGGGCAGGTGTGGCCGCTGCTCGCCGACGAGCCCGGCTGCCTGGTGCTCGCCACCACGGCCGGGCCGCTCACCGGGATCGAGGACATCGACCCGGTGATCCTCGGCGGGCTGGACCGGCAGGCCTCCGGCGAGCTGCTGGCCGACCTGGTCGGCGGCACCCGGATCTCCTGCGACCCGGTCGGCGGGGCGGACCTCGCCGAGGCCTGCGCCTCCCGACCGGCCGCGCTGCGGCTGATGGCGGGGTGGCTGCGCGGGAACCCGAAGATCGCGGTCACGGAGGCGGCGCGCGAGCTCAACCGGGTGGTGGGGGAGGAGACGGCGGTCACGGGGGCCGTCGCGGAGCCGGCCGCGGGCGGCGAGGCCGCCGCGGTTGCTTCGTCGAAGGAGAAGGAGAAGGAGAAGGGGAGGGCGCCGAAGAAGAAGGAGGGGGAGCGGGCGGCCAAGGCCTCCGGTGCCCCTTCGGCCGGGCCCGCCGGAGCGGCCGGAGCCGCCGGGCCGGGCGGGGCCGCTCGGGGCCCCTCGGGGAAGGCGGCCCCGGGGAAGCCAGCGGAGGGCCGGGCCGGTGAGCCCGCCGCGGCCGCCGCCGCGGTGACCGAGTCGGCCGGTGACCCGGCGGCCTGGGTGAAGCCCGGCCCGGAGCCGGCCGAGCCGGTGCCCGTCCCCGACAACGATCCGCTGCTCGGCGCGTTCAGCCTGCTGTACCGCGGGCTGCCGGCCGCCCAGGCGCGGATGCTGCGCACCCTCACCCTGGCCCCGGCGCAGACCGCCGACCCGCGCACCGCCTCCGCCCTGGTCGGCTGCCCGGTGCCGGACGCGGCCGCGACGCTGGCCGCGCTGGCCGAGCGGGAGCTGCTCGGCGAGGAGGCGCCGACCGCCGACGGCACCCCGCGCTACCGGGTGCCCGGGCGGCTCTACCCCCGACTGGTCCGGCTGCGCGAGCAGGAGGACCGGCCCACCGAGACCGAGCTGGCCCGGGCCCGGCTGCTGGAGCGGCTGGTCCGGCTCACCGAGTCGGCCCGCGCGCTGCTCGACCCGGCGGCCGGCCCCGGCTCCGGCCAGGACCCGCTGCCCGCCCCGCTGCGGCTGCGCTCGGCCGCGCACGCCCGCGAGTGGCTGCTCGGCGAGCGGGAGCTGCTGCTCGGCGCGGTGGCCGACGCGATCGGCCAGGGCGACCTGGACGGATCGGCCGGGCGGCTGGTCACCGCGCTGCTGCGGGCCCTGCCGCTGACCGGAGCCGCCGCCCCCACCGACCTCTACCGGCTGCACGAGCTGGTGCTGACCGTCGCCGAGCGCAACGGCCGGCCCCGCCGGGCCTCGGCCGCGCTGCTCAACCTGGGCGACCTCCAGGCCTCGGCGGGCCGCTGGGAGCAGGCCGCCGCCCACTACCGGGCCGCCCTGGAGCACGCCCGGAGGGCCGACGACGAACCGCTCTGCGCCCGGGCCCTGGAGAGCGCCGCCAACTGCCACCGGGCGCTCGGCGACGCGGTGCGGGCCGCCGACTGGTACGGCCGGGCGCTCGGCCTGCGGCAGGCGCTCGGGGACCACGCGGCCGAGGCCCGGCTGCTCGCCCGGGTGGCCGAGGCGCACACCGCGCAGCGCCGCTTCGACGAGGCCGACCGGGAGTACCGGGCCGCGCTCGCGGTGCTGCGCCGGCTGGGCGACGAGCGGGGCCTGGAGGCCGTCGGGGGCGCCCTCGCGGACCTGCGGGAACGCGTCGACGCCGGGTGGTGATGGGCCTTTCGGAGGTATTGTCGGAAGTGCCCGGTTACGACGTCTTTGGTGGGTAAGTCGCAGGGGAAGCCTACGAATCTGCCAATGTGTTCGGAAAATTTATTCACTTTGGAAGGCTGACACGCCGCCTGGGCTTCATTACACTCGAACTCAGTCGCGCAGCGATCCCGGCCCCGGGCTGTCCCGGAGGCTTCCCCACGTGCGCGTCGCCCACCGGTCTTCTCCGGTCGGGACCCCCATGGCAAGAGGACGTGTTTAGCCGTGAAGGTCGGCATCCCCCGCGAGGTCAAGAACCACGAGTACCGCGTGGCCATCACGCCCGCCGGCGTGCATGAGCTGGTCCGCAACGGACACGAGGTCTACATCGAGGACAACGCCGGTGTCGGCTCCTCGATCCCGAACGAGGAGTACGTGGCCGCCGGCGCCACCATCCTCCCCACCGCCGACGAGGTGTGGGCCACCGCCGACCTGCTGCTGAAGGTCAAGGAGCCCATCGCCTCCGAGTACCACCGGCTGCGCAAGGGCCAGACCCTCTTCACGTACCTCCACCTGGCGGCCGACCGGGCCGGCACCGACGCGCTGATCGCCTCGGGCACCACCGCCATCGCGTACGAGACCGTGCAGCTGTCGAACGGCGCGCTGCCGCTGCTCGCCCCGATGTCCGAGGTCGCGGGCCGCCTGGCCCCGCAGGTCGGCTCGTACCACCTGATGCGTCCGGCCGGCGGCCGCGGCACCCTGCCGGGCGGCGTGCCCGGCACCCACCCGGCCAAGGCCGTCGTCATCGGTGGCGGCGTCTCCGGCTGGCACGCGGCCACCATCGCCGTCGGCATGGGTTACGAGGTGACCCTGCTGGACCGCGACATCAACAAGCTGCGCGAGGCCGACCGCATCTTCGGCACCAAGGTCAAGACCATCGTCTCGAACTCCTTCGAGCTGGAGAAGGCCGTCCTGGAGGCCGACCTGGTGGTCGGCGCTGTGCTGATCCCGGGCGCCAAGGCCCCGAAGCTGGTCACCAACGAGCTGGTCTCCCGCATGAAGCCGGGCTCCGTGCTCGTCGACATCGCCATCGACCAGGGCGGCTGCTTCGAGGACTCGCACGCCACCACGCACGACGACCCGACCTTCAAGGTCCACAACTCGGTCTTCTACTGCGTGGCCAACATGCCGGGCGCCGTCCCGAACACCTCCACCTACGCGCTGACCAACGCCACCATGCCGTACGTGCTGGAGCTGGCCAACCGCGGCTGGAAGGACGCGCTGCGCCGCGACGCCGCGCTCGCCAAGGGCCTGAACGTGCACGAGGGCCAGATCACCTTCCCGGCCGTGGCCGAGGCCTTCGGCCTGGAGTCGGTCTCCCTGGAGAGCGTGCTCGCCTGAACCCCCTGACCGCCCGGCGGTCGTTCGCCCCCGACCCGATCCCTTCGGGCCGGGGGCTTCGCCGTGCCCGTGAACGGCGGGTGGATCGGGTAGGTCGCTCTGTCGTCAATATCTGTCGGTCACGTCACCCGCCCGCAGAAACGTTGGGGCCGGTGACCCGCTCATCCCTTGACAGCAGCCCGCTCGATAGTCGACACATCCTGCCCACTACCGTGGATTGTGTTGCTGCGAACGCCTTGAACGGCCTAGAGTCGCAAACCGTCGGCATGCTGCCACGCTGACGAATCGACATAGAGTCCTGGATGCCCAAGGAGGTAAGACGACTTGTGAATGAGTCGACAATTGCTCCCGGGGGTGGTCAGCCAGGACTGGCGGCGCTCACCGCCGGCCAGCCGAGTGAGGAGCCCGGGGCCCGGCAGCCCTCCGTGGGCTCGGCCGAGGTCGGCTCGGTCGCACTCCGTACTTTCGAAGCACGCCAGAACACAGCACAGGTGACCACGGTGACCGATCACGACGCCGACTTGGCGGCCTACGGCCTGGCCTACGGCGAGTTCGCCTACGGCGCCTACGACGACCCGGACGCCGAGTACGAGCCGGACCCGGAGTACGCCGCCACGCTGGCCCCCGACGCCGCGCGCCAGCGCCGCGAGCGGGTCGGCCCGACCGGCCGTCCGCTGCCGTACTTCCCGATCCCCGCGCCGGTCGCCGAGCACGGCCCCGCCCAGATCATCGCCATGTGCAACCAGAAGGGCGGCGTCGGCAAGACCACGTCGACCATCAACCTGGGCGCGGCGCTGGCCGAGTACGGCCGCCGGGTGCTGCTCGTCGACTTCGACCCGCAGGGCGCGCTCTCGGTCGGCCTCGGCGTCAACCCGATGGAGCTCGACGTCACCGTCTACAACCTGCTCATGGAGCGGGGCCTGACGGCCGACGAGGTGCTGCTGAAGACGGCGGTCCCGGGGATGGACCTGCTGCCGTCCAACATCGACCTCTCCGCCGCCGAGGTGCAGCTGGTCAGCGAGGTGGCCCGGGAGTCCGCGCTGGCGCGCGCCCTGAAGCCGCTGCTGCCCGACTACGACTACGTCATCATCGACTGCCAGCCCTCGCTGGGCCTGCTGACGGTCAATGCGCTGACGGCCGCTCACAGCGTGATCGTCCCGCTGGAGTGCGAGTTCTTCGCGCTGCGCGGTGTCGCGCTGCTGACCGAGACCATCGAGAAGGTCTGCGAGCGGCTCAACCCCGACCTGCGCCTGGACGGCATCCTGGCCACCATGTACGACTCGCGCACCGTGCACAGCCGCGAGGTGCTGGCGCGCGTCGTCGAGGCGTTCGGCGAGCACGTCTTCCACACCGTCATCGGGCGGACCGTGCGCTTCCCGGAGACCACCGTCGCCGGCGAGCCCATCACGACGTACGCGACCAACTCGGTCGGTGCCGCCGCCTACCGCCAGCTCGCCAGGGAGGTGCTCGACCGGTGCCGCCCCGCCGAGTGAGTCTCCCGGGTGCCGACGAGCTGTTCCGGACCACGGGAGGGATGGCGCTGTCGCCCTCCCTCGCGCCGCGTCCGGCCGCCGAGGCATCCAGACCGGAGACCGCGCGGACCGTCAACGGCCGACCGGACGGCGCCGAGGGCACCGAGGCCGCCCAGGGCGCCCAGGACGACCGGCAGGTGACGCCGGAGCAGCAGGCGGGCGCCTCGGTGCCGGCGCCCGCGCAGCGGTCCGGAGCGGGCGTCGGGCCCGCCGCAGGCG
>NZ_JBHVEU010000497.1:0-6247 GCF_042802075.1 Kitasatospora sp. NPDC057518 | reverse complement strand
GACCACGGCGTGCAGGTGGTCGCCGCGCATCTCGGCCGCGGCGGCCTCGGAGGCGATGGTCACGACGTCCGGGAGGAGCTGGTTGCCCCACCAGTGGTCGCCGTCGCTGTGGCTGTTGACCAGCGTGCCGATGGTGACGTGCGGCAGGGCGCGCGCGACGGCGTCGAGCAGCTCGCGGGTCTGCGGGACGGTGAACAGGGTGTCGACGAGCAGCGCCTCGTCGCCGGAGGCGATCAGCCCGGCGTTGCTGAGGCCCCAGGAGCCGTTGGGCTGCAGGTAGGCGTAGGTGTCCGGGGCGATCTCGTGCAGGCCGAGGGTGTACGGAACGGCCATCGTCAGGCCTCCTCACTGATTGGACTGGAGTACCAACATGTACTCCAGTCCATCAATGGATTCAAGTACGCTCCCCTTGTGACCTCTCCTCCCAACCGACACGACCAGCGCCGCACCGCGACCCGGGAACGGCTCCTGACGGCAGCCCTGGAGCTGTTCGCCACCCAGGGGTACGCGGCCACCACCTACGACCACATCGCCGAACGCGCGGACGTGGGACGTCAGACGGCCTTCAACCACTTCCGCCGCAAGGAGGACTTCGTCACCGCCTGGGTCCAGCAGCGGCACGAGGTTCTGAACCGGCAGGACGAGGCGAGCGCATCCACCGGCGACTCCGTCATCGATGCGCTCGCCGACGCCCTGCGCACCCTCGCGGAGCTCAACGAGCGGGAGTACGCGCTGGCCAAGGACCTGCACGACAGCGGAGTCCTCCACGCCGCCTTCGCCCTCGGCACCACGACTCCGCGGGCGTTCGTCACCGCCACCACCCGGGGAGCCGAACGGGGCGAGATCCGGCCGGACTTCGACCCGGCGGCCGTCGCCGACCTGGTGTTCGACACCTACATCACGACCCTCGGCCGCTGGCTCGCCGCCGGCGCGGACCGCCCGCTCGCCGATGCCCTGCTGGCCAGGCTCGACATCCTCGCCACCGGCTTCACGGCCGGCTACTGACCGCACGGGCGCGGGCCCCGTCCGACGGACGGAGCCCGCGTGCGCCCGCTACCGGTACTGCCTGAACTCGCGGACGAGCGCGAGCAGGTTGATCAGAGTGCTGGCCGGAACATTGCCGAGCGAGACCAGGACCTGCCCGTTCAGGACGGTCTCCCCGGGCTGGGCGGACGGCCAGAGCAGGCCGAACTCGCGCCCCTCGGCGCGGAGTTCCACGATCAGGCCGGCGATCTGCCGACTGGTGAGGTGCCGGATCGCGGGATCGGCCGGCCTGATGGGATAGAGGGCGTTCACGCGACCAGGTCCAGCTCGAACCAGACCCGCTTCCCGAGCTTCTGCGGCTCGACACCCCAGCGGTGCATGAGCCCCTCGATCAGCTGCAACCCCCGCCCCGACTCGGCGAGCAGACCGAACTTCTGATGCTTCGACAGCTCCGAGCTGCGGTCGGCGACGGTGACGCGGAGGGTGCTGCCGGAGTAGCCGACCGTGACGACCGGCGAGGCCGTCAGCCCGTGCCGCCACGCGTTCACGACCAGCTCCATGAGCGCGAGTTCGGCGTCCCCGATGACCGGGTCGGGGTACCCGGCGCGCTCCATCGCGTCGCGCAACACCTCGCGGGACACGGTGAGGGAGGGGGAGTTGAGGTTGGGGTCACACATGGGGAATCTCCCATCAGCTCAAATGAGCTACGCACGGAGAGACCTGACGCCTCATCCGGCGAGCAGTGCAGTGAAACTTTAGGGTCTTCTCGGCAAAGTTGGCAACACGCTCTGCGCATGGATCTACACTGTCCGTAGGTGACGGTCCGCGAGGAAGGCACGCCGATGGCATTCAGGACTGGGATCAGCGAACGTCAGCGCCGGTTCGGCGAGGAGCTTCGCCGTGTACGTGATGCCGCCGGACGCTCGGCGCTGGAGATCGGCCAGGCGATCGGCGTGAAGGGGCCAGCGGTCAGCCACATCGAATCCGGTCGGATGGGCCTCAACCTTGACCGATTGAATGTCTGGCTTGATCTGTGCGAGATCACAGACACCGACTACCGAGCCGGTCTTGCAGCCATGAGCAAGGGTTCCAAGACGGCCTGGTGGAACGATTACAAACCTCACGTGCATCCCACCGCGATCGATCTCGCCGAAGCAGAGGCGAGCGCGACGGCCTTGGACAGCTACCAGACGCTCCTGATTCCCGGCCTGCTCCAGACCAAGGCCTACAGCGAGATCATCCACGACTACGCGGAGAAGAGGGTCGAGTTCCGTCAGCGCCGACAGGAGCTGCTCGCCGTCGAGAACGCCCCACCCTTCCACGCTGTTATCCATGAAGCGGCTCTGCACATGATGTACGGGGGACCGACCATCATGCGCGACCAGCTGAACCACCTCATCGAGGTCAGCAGGCTGCCCCATGTCACGGTCCAGATCCTCTCGTTCGACTGCACCACCTACTCCCGGAGTGAGACCCCGTTCGTCCTGATGCACGGGGCTCACGTACGCCTTGACTCGGTTCTGCTGGAACATCCACATGATTCAGACTTCTTGGGAGATCCTGAGGACGTGGCCGCATTCCGACGTAGGTTCGAGCGACTCAGGGGACTGGCCCTGCCGCCCCTGAACACGGCCACGCCCTCGTCGCCTTCCCATCGCGACTCGTGGGGCTTGATCCAGCACGTTCGGTACAAGATTCAAGGTAGGTAGTCATGAGCCAGCTCAACTGGCAGAAGTCGAGCTTCAGCGGCGACAGGGCAGACTGCGTCGAAATCGCGTCCGCTGGCGACCTCGTCTACATCCGCGAGTCCGACGACCCCACCCACATTGTCACCACCACGCCCACCAAGCTGGCCGCCTGGCTCCACAGCGCCAAGACCGGCGAGTTCGACCACCTCGCCGAAGCCTGACTCCCCTCCCCCGTGCCCCGGCGGTGGGCCGGGCACGGGGACCCCGTTCAACCCACTCGCCCCGCCAGTCCCAGCACGCGGTACCAGTGGCTCGTCTCCACGCCCTCCGCATCGAGCCCGGCCAGGTCCCGGAAGCGCTCCCCCGCGATCCACTCGAAGAAGAACTCCTCGACACTGCCCGCGACAGGCTCGACCCTGCACCCGGTGAACCAGATGCAGCCCTCGTCCGGCACCCTCCACACGCTGCCGTCGCGATCCACCAGCAGCGGGCTCGACGCGGCTTCCCCGAAGTAGAAGAACCGCGACGCGTCCTCCAGCACCCCACCACCGGGCAGCCCCGCTCCCTCCAGCCCCTCCGCCCACTGCCGGTCGGCCAACTCGTCGGCCCGGTAGAGCCGGCACGAGTGGTCCAGGTAGAGCCCGTCACTGGCCGCCATCAGCTCCCTGACCCCCTCGGGCGTCCCCGCCGGAACCGAGCTGCCGTCCCCGCCCTGCGGCACCTCACAATCCAGGAGCCCCAACTCCTCCCGGTACACCGCCAATGTGGACCGCAGAAGCCCCATCACCTCGAAGACGCCAGCCATCTCCCCACTCACCCCCAAAACGACAACCCCCTAAAGTCTCGCGCGGGAAGTCGACTGGGCCGACTTCCCGCGCAGAGAGCAAGCTCTCGGCCCGTACGCCAGGCATCCTGGGACACGAGCCGTCGTGGTAGCAGCACACGCACGGCAGAGGCTGTACCGGACTTGCTCCAGCCGTCACACAGCGCCGGAAAGGTAGACATGGAACAGCTCAACTGGCAGAAGTCGAGCTTCAGCGGCACCAACACCAACTGCCTTGAGATCGCCTCCGACGGTGAGCTGGTCTACCTCCGCGAGTCCGACGATCCGACCCGCATCGTCACCACCACCCGCCCCAAGCTCGCCATCTGGCTCCACAGCGCCAAGGCCGGCGAGTTCGACCACTTCATCGAAGCCTGACTTCCCTCCCCCGTGCCCCCGGCGCCGGGCCGGGGCACGGGGCCTCCGGGTCAGCTCACGCGTCGGGGTGTGCGGACAAGGCGAGCCAGTCAGTCCACGAGATCCCCCGGCCGAGGAAGCGCGGCTGCTCGAACGGCCAGTCGGCGGCGATCCACTGCGGCACCAGCGCGTCCAGGGCCCGCTCGACCTCACTGCCCACGAGGTCGTCCACCACCCACCAGGCGATCTCGCCGTCGGCGCCGGTCTTCGCGGGCGGGTCGATGTAGACGCAGCCGAGCAGGGCCGTCTCCGCCTCGTCGAGCAGCGCGTAGTTGAACGACTGGTGTGCGGCGATCTCCTTCTCGTGCCGCAACAGGTCGGCCTGGTTGGCCTCGAAGGTCATGGTGGCCGCGGGCCAGCCCCAGGCCGGACCGAAGACGGTCCACAGCCGCTCGCGCGAACCCATCACGGCCGGATAGTCGAGCGGCGCGTCCGCCTCCCGGACCGGCCGCAGGTGGTGGCGCCCGCCGGGCAGCGGCACGTGGACGGGGTGGACGAAGTCATCGGGTAGCCAGCTCATGGCGCCCGACCGTAGCACCGTGCCGGCGCCCGCCCCCCTGGTTTTCTCCCCACCAACCGGACGATCCCGCCGCCCCGGCGCAAGGCTCGTCTCCACACCTTCCGCATCGATCCCGGCCAGGTCCCGGAACCGCTCGAAGACGCCGGCCATCTCCCCACCCACCCCCACATCAACAACCGCCTAAAGCCTCGCGCGGGAAGTCGCCTGGGCCGACTTCCCGCGCAGGGAGCAACTTCTCGGCCCCTACGCCAGGCATCCTGGGACACGGGCCGTCGTGGTAGCAGCACGCGCACGGCAGAGGCTGTACCGGACTTGCTCCAGCCGTCACACAGCGCCGGAAAGGTAGCCATGAAACATCTCAACTGGCAGAAGTCGAGCTTCAGCGGCGAGGAGGCCAACTGCGTCGAAATCGCGTCCGCTGACGACCTCCTCTACATCCGCGAGTCCGACGACCCCACCACCGTCGTCACCACCACCCCCACCAAGCTCGCCGCCTGGCTCCACAGCGCCAAGGCCGGCGAGTTCGACCACTTCACGGCCCTGAAAGTGCCCACCGTTGAGATCCCCCAGCACGTCCTGGAGGAGGCCGTTCGTATCCTTGGACGGTGACCAGTGGCGCGCCCACTTCGACGGCTACCAGCACGATGCCTTCCGGTTCGAGGCCCAGCCCGCCTACACCATGCCCAAGGAGGCCGAGAACCTCGCGGCACCGGCGGGTGCACGGCTTCGTCTCCTCCGGGCGGACGATCGGCCGCGTCCGCGTGGTGCGCCGGCCCCTCACGGACTACCAGCGGTACCAGTTCGCCTGGGGCATCCCCGGCAACATCACCGCGGGGGAGGACATCCGGATCCTGGACGCCACCGAGCGGGATCTCGGGATCCCCGACCAGGACTGGTGGCTGTTCGACGGTTCCTCGGCCGTCCACCTGAACTTCCGGCCTGACGGCACGCAGATCAACCGTGAACTGGTCACCGGCGACATGCGCCAGTACCAGGAGTGGAAAGAGCTCGCCCTGGCCCACTCCGTACCGTTTCTCGAATTCCTGAACACGCTCGGGTGACACTCGACCCGGACCAGCCCGACCGACGGCCGTCTACCACCGCTTCCATCTCCGCCAACTGATCTACTCCCAGTAGCAGTTGAGCCCTAGCCCAGCCGGAGGATTCCCAGAGAGCATCTCAGGCGAAGACTTCGAGAACCTCTTCTCGACGTTCCAGCGGGAGGCGTTCCGACTGGAAACGCTTGACGACTACAGCGGGTCATCGAACGCGGCGAGCCTCCGCGCGTTCCTCGATGGTGAACCGCAGCCGGCCGACTACAACCAGGAGTGGGTGGATGAGGTCCGGGCGAACACCGCCGGCGGGAAGCGCATGTACCGGGTCCACATCCTCTCCCGGCCGCTGACCCCCTACCTCCGGTTCGAACTCGGCTGGGGATACGCCAAGAACGCCACCGCCGGGGAGGAGTTCTTCATCCTCGACACCACCGACCAGCCGAATCCGCTCGATGGTGTTCCCGACTTCTGGGCGTTCGACGAGTCCACCGTCATCACCATGCGCTACGGCGACGGCGGCACGTTCCTCGACGCCGACAGGGAGTCGACCACCGAGAAGTGGCTGGGGTACCGCGACCTCGCCCTGAGCCGTGCGGTGCCCTTCGCCGAGTGGTGGGCCCGGCACGGAAGCGAGTGAGAGGAACGGACCTCGAATAAGCCTTCAAGCCTTGCGGCTACCATCGCGCAGGAAGTCGGCCTGGCCGACTTCTCACGCACGCGATGGGGCTGGGTCCGCGTCGCCGCTTCGGCTGAACCGAAG
>NZ_JBHVEU010000496.1:0-6286 GCF_042802075.1 Kitasatospora sp. NPDC057518 | reverse complement strand
GCCCGGGGCCTCGTCCCTCAACGAGGCCCCGGGCGGCGGGGTGGGCGGCGTCCGCTCCCCAAAGCGGCCGCCAGGGTGGCTCGGTGGTGCTGTCCTTCCGGCTCGGCGGCCCGCTTCGGGCCCGGCGGCCTCCTTCGGACTCAGTGGAACTGCTCGGCCTCGGTGGAGCCGGTCAGGGCGAGCGTCTCGGCGTTCGGGTTGAGCGCGGTGGAGACCAGGTCGAAGTACCCGGTGCCGACCTCGCGCTGGTGCTTCACGGCGGTGTAGCCGTCCGGCACGGCCGCGAACTCGGCCTCCTGGAGGTCGACATAGGCCGTCATCCCGTGCTCGGCGTAGCCGCGGGCGAGCTGGAACATCGAGTGGTTGAGCGCGTGGAAGCCGGCCAGCGTGATGAACTGGAAGCGGTAGCCCATCGCCCCCAACTCCCGCTGGAACTTGGCGATCTGGTCGTCGTCCAGCGCGGCCTTCCAGTTGAAGGAGGGCGAGCAGTTGTAGGCGAGCATCGTGTCCGGGTGCTCGGCCTTGACCGCCTCGGCGAACTCCCGGGCCTGCTCCAGGTCCGGGGTGCCGGTCTCCACCCAGAGCAGGTCCGCGTACGGGGCGAAGGCCAGGCCGCGCGAGATCACCGGGCCCATGCCGGGCTCGACCCGGTAGAAGCCCTCGGCCGTCCGCTCGCCGGTGCAGAACCGGGCGTCGCGCTCGTCCACGTCGCTGGTCAGCAGGTTGGCGGCGAGCGCGTCGGTGCGGGCGACGATCAGGGTCGGCACGTCGGCGATGTCGGCCGCGAGGCGGGCGGCGTTCAGGGTGCGGATGTGCTGGGCGGTGGGGACGAGCACCTTGCCGCCGAGGTGGCCGCACTTCTTCTCGGAGGCCAGCTGGTCCTCGTAGTGGATGCCCGCCGCGCCGGCCGCGATCATGCCCTTGGTGAGCTCGAAGGCGTTCAGCGGGCCGCCGAAGCCGGCCTCCGCGTCGGCGACGATCGGCACCAGCCAGTCCGGGCCGCCGTTGCCCTCCGCCGCGTCGATCCCGTCCGCCCGCAGCAGCGCGTTGTTGATCCGACGCACCACCTGGGGAACGGAGTTGGCGGGGTAGAGGCTCTGGTCCGGGTACGTCTGCCCGGCCTGGTTGGCGTCGGCCGCGACCTGCCAGCCGGACAGGTAGATCGCCTGCAGCCCGGCCTTCACCATCTGCACGGCCTGGCCGCCGGTCAGCGCGCCGAGCGCGTGGACGTAGTCCTGCTCGTGCAGCTGCCGCCACAGCCGCTCGGCGCCGCGCCGGGCCAGGGTGTGCTCCTCGCGTACCGTCCCGGACAGCCGGACGACGTCGGCCGCCGTGTACGTGCGCTCGATGCCCGCCCACCGCGGGTCGGAGGCCCACCGGGCGGCGAGCTCCGCCGCCTGCTGCTCCTGCTGCTGCCGGACCGACTGAGTCATGGGTCTGCTCCCCAGGGTGCTCGTTTGCTCGTTGCGAAGGATGTGACGCACCTCACCGCGAGGGCGAGTGGGCGGCCGGACGGTGCCGGGCTGCGGTGGCGCACCGCGGGACGTGGAGGCCCGGACAGCCCACCGGACCGCGACCGACCTGGTGTTCTGCGGCTGTCCTGCGCACCTCCCGGCCGCAGCACCGACTCTGGCACCCCCGCCGAGCCGCCGTCACCGGTGGACCACCGCCAACTTCTGCGAACGCTCCCCGGTGAATCAGCGAAGGTTGCGAAGGCCTGACCGGCTGCCCTGCGGCTAGGCTGCCCGCGCCGGATCGACCGAAGCGCACAGCGGGGAGAACGACACCATGGGAAAGGCCTTCGCCGGTGCCAGGCTGCGCCGCCTGCGCGAGGAGCGCGGCCTCAGCCAGGCCGCCCTCGCCCGGCTGCTCGACCTCTCGCCCAGCTACGTCAACCAGTTGGAGCACGACGCCCGGCCCCTCACCGTGCCCGTCCTGCTGCGCCTCACCGAGGCCTTCGGCGTCGAGGCCGGCTACTTCGCCCCGCCCGACAGCGCCCGGCTCACCGCCGAACTGCGGGACGCGCTCGGCGAGGAGGTCACGGCCGGCCGGATCACCGGCGGTGACCTCGACGAGCTCGCCGCCCGACTCCCCGCTGTGGCACGGCTGTTGAGCGACCTGGCCCGCGGCCGCCGGGACGCCGCCGAGCGGCTCGCCGTCCTCGCCGGGGACCGCGGCCTCGGAGTCGACACGCGCACCCCGCACGAGCAGGTCCGCGAGTTCTTCTACCGCCGCCGGAACTACCTCCACGAACTCGACACGGCCGCCGAGGAGTTGGCGACGTCCATCGGCCTGCGGCGCGGCGAGGTCAGGACGGTGCTGGCCGAACGGCTCGCCACCGGGCACCGGGTCCGGATCGCCACCGGAGGCGGACAGCTGCACCAGTACGACGAGCCGACCCGGACCCTCCGGCTGTCCGACCGGCTGCGCCCCGGCCAGCAGGCCTTCCGGATGGCCACGCAACTGGCCTACCTGGAACACGACTCCCTGCTGTCCGAACTCGCCTCCCAGGACAGCCCGGAGGGCTCCACCGCCTTCGCGCTCACCCGCATCGGCCTGGCCAACTACTTCGCCGCCGCCCTCGTCCTGCCCTACACCGCCTTCCACGCCCAGGCGGAGGCGGCCCGCTACGACATCGAGCACCTCGCCGATCACTTCGGCGTCGGCTACGAGACGGTCTGCCACCGGCTCAGCACCCTCCAGCGCCCCGGCCTGCGCGGCGTGCCGTTCTCCTTCGTACGCGTCGACCGGGCCGGGAACGTCTCGAAGCGCCAGTCCGCCACGCCCTTCCACTTCTCCCGCACCGGCGGCACCTGCCCGCTGTGGAACGTCTACGACGCCTTCGCCGCCCCCGGGCGCGTCCACGTCCAGGTCGCCGCCATGCCGGACGGCCGCCGCTACCTCTGGACCGCCCGCGCCGTCACCCGCTCGCCCGGCGGCTGGGGCCGCCCCGGCAAGACCTTCGCCATCGGCCTCGGCTGCGAGATCCGGCACGCCGGCCGACTGGTCTACTCCGCCGGCCTGGACCTCGGCGACGAGGCGGCCGCCACCCCGATCGGCCTCGGCTGCAAGGTCTGCGAACGCCCGGCCTGCCCGCAGCGCTCCGCCCCGGCCATCGGCCGACCGCTGGCCGTCGACGAGCACACCAGCACCTTCGTCCCGTACGCCGCGCTGCCCGGCCGCCGGGACTGAGGGCGCCCGGACGGCTGGGGCGGCACGCTCAGTCCCTGATACCGGAGACCGCCAGCGGCAGGTGGCGGGGCCCGCGCAGGATCGGGCTGCGGCGGTACACGGGCGGGTCCTGGAGCAGTCGGGGGTCGTCGAGGCGGCGGACGAGCGCGGTGAGGGCGATCTGCCCCTCGACCCTGGCGAGCGGCGCGCCGAAGCAGCTGTGCACGCCGCTGCCGAAGCCGAGGTGCTGGTTGTCCTGCCGGGTCGGGTCGAAGTGGTCCGGGTCGCGGAACCGCCGCGGGTCCCGGTTGGCGGCGGCGAGCACCAGGACCAGCGGCGCGCCCTTGGGGATGGTGACGCCGTCGACCTCGACGTCGGTCAGCGCGGTGCGCTGCGGCAGCAGTTGGACCGGGGGCTCGTAGCGCAGCACCTCCTCCACCATGCCCGGCATCAACTCGGGCCGTTCGCGCATCAGTCGGAGGGCCTCGGGGTGGCGCAGCAGGGTGAGCACGCTGTTGGTGACCAGGTTGACGGTCGTCTCGTGCCCGGCGATGAGCAGCAGGACGGCGGTGGCCATCAGCTCAGGCGTGGTGAAGCCGCCGTCCGGGCCGGGGTCGTTGACGAAGGCGGAGAGCATGTCCTCGGAGGGCCTGCCGCGGCGGCTCTCGGCGAGTTCGCCGAGGTAGAGCCCCATCTCCGTCCGGGCCTGGAGGGCCACCCGCTGCCGCTCGGCCGGGTCGGTACCGGGGGTGGGGTCGAAGCCCTCGATCAGGGTCTCGGACCAGGCGTGGAAGCGGGGTTCGTCCTCGCGCGGCACCCCGAGCAGTCGGCAGATCACGGTGACGGGGAGCGGGTAGGCGAAGTCCTCGACGAGGTCGATCCGGTCGCGGCCGCGCAGCCCGTCGATCAACTCCCCGGCGATCGCGGTGATCTCGTCGTGCATGGCGTCGACCCGGCCGGGCGCGTGCGGCGGGCCGAAGGGCCGCATGGCCAGGTTGCGCAGCCGTTCGTGCTCGGGGTCGTCCCGGCCGATGAAGGCGACCGGGACGACCTGCGCCTCGTCCGGGTCGGTGCGGTTGCGGCGGTCGGAGCTGATCCGCGGGTCGTGGAGCAGCGCGGCGACCTCGTCGTAGGTGCCGACCAGGTAGCCGCCGTCGTCCTGGCGGGCCACGCCGTGCTCGCGCAACTCGGCGTAGAGGGGGTAGGGGTCGGCGCGGTTGGCGTAGTCGGTGATCCGGCGGTACAGGGTGCCGGCGGAACCGGTGCCGGTGCTGGTGCCGGGGGTGTCGGTGGTGGCCATGGCGGGCTCCTCGGGGGTGGCGGCGGCGGTCCGCGGCGCCGGGACGGTGCTCAGCCGTCCCAGCGCCGAAAGGTCAGCCGCCGGTCGGGCAGGTGACCGGTGAGCGCGACGGTGGGACCGTGCGAGAGCACCTTCGGATCGGGCACGTCGGACGGGACGGGGATACGGGAGGGCGGAGGCTCCACGCCGACCCAGTCGGGCGGGAACGGGGCGGCGGTCTCGATCAGCCCCTGGTAGTGCTCCAGCCACTTGGCCCGGTTCACGCTCACGGCGGCCGTGATCCGGCCCCGGTACCCGTAGACCGCGACGAACCGCCGCTCCTCCGGCGAGCCCTGGGCGACCACCACGTGGTCGGAGAAGGTCGGCACGCCGACGGACTTGATGTTGAGGCCGAACTGGCTGGACCAGAAGGCGGGCACGCCCAGGTGCGGCAGCCGGCGCGGCCCCGGGTTGACCATGTTGTGGGCCGCCACCGCGGCCTGGGCGACCGCGTTGCCCCAGTGTTCGAGGGAGAGCAGCTGGTACTCGAAGAGGGGGTGCGGGAAGCGGGCGACATCACCCGCGACGAAGACGTCGTCGGTGACGATCCCGTACATGTCGAAGGCACGGCAGCCTGCGTCGCAGGCGATGCCACGCCGACCGGCGGCGAGCCCGGAGTCGGCCAGCCACTCGGTGTTGCGGACGGCCCCCAGGGCGACCACGGCGACGTCCGCCTCGATCCGGCTGCCGTCGGAGAGCTCGGCGCCGGTGAGCCGCCCCTCCCGGCCGTGGAGCGCGGTGACGGTCACCCCGCAGCGCAGGTCGACCCCGTGGGCGCGCTGGACCCTGGCCGCGAAGGCGCCGAAGGCCCCGCCGAGGGCGCCGACCAGCGGGGCGGGGCCGCGCTCCGCGACCGTCACCGCCACGCCGCGTTCCCGGCAGGCGGAGGCGATCTCGGAGCCGGTGAACCCGGCACCGATCACCAGCACCCGCCGCGGGCCGGCCGCCAGCCGCTCGGCCAGCCCGGCCGCGTCGTCGGCGGTGCGCAGCGTGAACACCCCGTCGAGGGCGGCCTGCGCGGGGTCCGGCCAGGGCCTGGCCCGGGTGCCCGTCGCGATCAGCAGCCGGTCGTAGGGCAGCCGTTCGCCGGTCGCGAGCAGCACCTGCCTGGCCGCCCCGTCCACGCCGGTCGCGCGGACGCCGAGCCGCCACTCCGCGTCCACCTCGCGGCGGCGCGGCAGCGCGGTCTCCCCGGCGCGCACCCGCCCGAGCAGCACCTGCTTGGACAGCGGCGGACGGTCGTACGGGGGGCGGCGCTCCTCGCCGACCACGGTCAGCCGCCCGGCGAAGCCCTCGTCGCGCAGCGTCTCCGCGGCGCGCAGCCCGGCCAGCGAGGCGCCGACGACGACGATCCGGCCGCTCCGGAGGTCACCGCACACCGGACCGGCCCTCCCCGCCCGGGCTGTCTGGACCGGCGGCTTCGGCCCCGGCTTCGGCGCGGTCCTCGACCAGGATGGCCTGCACCGGACACGCCGCAGCGGCCCGCAGGACGCGCTCCCGCTGCCCGTCGGGGGGCTGCGGGGTGTACATCAGGGCCTCCTCCCCGTGCAGCTCGAACACCCGGGGCGCGAGGAACGCGCACTGCGCGTAGCCCTGGCAGCGGTTGAGGTCGACGACGATCTTCACGGACACTCCTCCCGGCCGGTCCGTATCCGTCCTACCGCCGCCGCCCCGGCCGCGCGCCCGGGGGTGCTCCGCGGGAGGGGTCGCGGAGCGTGGCCGCCTACGCGGTGCGGTGGGCGGCGACGACGGGAGCGGCGGTCCGTACCGCGCGGT
>NZ_JBHVEU010000495.1:0-6295 GCF_042802075.1 Kitasatospora sp. NPDC057518 | reverse complement strand
CCGCGACGACGATCTTCGCGGAGGTGGTGGCGCGGGTGGGGGCGGCCGCGTTAGAGCTTGCGAAGTCCACTGAGGACCCTTTCGAGCAGCGTGACGTCGGGCTGGTTTCCGGTTTCGCCGCCGGAAGCGGGCTGGTGGATGGCGACCAGGCCGGCCTCGGCCAGGTCGGCCACGAGGATGCGGGCCACTCCCAGGGGAAGGGAGAGCAGCGCCGACACCTCCGCGACGGATTTGACCTCCGTGCACAGCGTGCAGATCCGCTGGTGCTCGGGGAGCAGGGTGGCCATGCGCTGCGGGTCGACGTCGGCGGAGACCAGGGCCTCCAGCGCGAGTTCGTAGCGCGGCCTGGTCCTGCCACCGGTCATCGCGAACGGGCGGATCAGCGGGCCGGAGTCGGGTTCGTCCTCGAACTCCTCGACGTGGCCGGGCTCCTGGGCGGGCAGGTAGCCGGGGTCCGGCTCGGGCGCCGGTGCCGGGTAGCCGGGCGCCGGGGCGCCGTACGAGGGCTGCCGGGCGTACTGGTCGTACTGGCCGTACTGCTCTTCGGGCCGGGGGTACGGCTGCCGGGGCTGTCCGTACTGGTGCCGGCCGTACTGCTGACCGTGGCCGACGCCGGGTGCTCCGAAGGCGTCATGGCCTGTGCCAGGGTACGGAACACCGTATTGGCCGCTGCGGTCGTCGGGCGGTGTCACGGTTCCTCTCCTCACAGGGTGCGGCGGTGCGGTGCGAGCTTCGGCGCAGGTCCGGAGCCGGTGGTGCGAAGGCCGTACAACGTCCGAACCCGAGCCCGCCGAAGCGGGCCCGGGAAGGACGCGGAGGTACTTCGAATACCTGGACGGTATCCGACGAACCGTCAGTGCAGGAGACTGCCCTGGAGTTCCGCGCGGAGTGCGGGGGTGAGGACGGCGCCGGCGCGGTCGACGAGCAGGGCCATCTCGTAGCCGACGAGGCCGATGTCGGAGTCCGGCGCGGCCAGGACGGCGAGCGCGGAGCCGTCGCTGACGGCCATCAGGAACAGGAAGCCCCGTTCCATCTCGACGACGGTCTGGTTGACCTCGCCGCCCTCGAAGATCCGGCTGGCGCCGGAGGTGAGGGAGGTGAGGCCGGAGGCGACGGCGGCGAGCTGGTCGGCGCGGTCCCGGGGGAAGCCCTCGGACATGCACAGCAGGAGGCCGTCCGCGGAGACCACCACGGTGTGGGACACCCCGGGGGTGTTGTCCACGAAATTGGTGATCAGCCAGTTCAGGTTCTGTGCGGCCTGGCTCATCTGAGTCAACTCAACGCTCCTGGTGGTTCGAGCCGCCGAAGAGATCGGTGCTCCGGTTCTGTCCGTTGCCGGACTGGTCTACCTGATCGGGGTCGATCCGGAAGCTTCCGGTGTTACCGGCGCTGCGGCCCTGCTCCACACCGCGGCGCAGGTTGGTGAGGCGGCCACGGACCTCCTCCGGGCTGCGGGAGACCTGCGGCCCGTCCTGCGGGGTGGACTTGGCGTTGCCGGGCACCAGGTTCTGCTTGGGCACGCGCCGCGGCAGACCGGCACCGGTGGTGCCGCTGGAGGAGGGCTCGCGCAGCTGCTCGGCCCGCTGCCAGTCGCCGTCGTTCGGCGACTGCCAGGCGGCGCGGGCGGTCGGGCCGGTCGGGCCGTAACCGCCGAGCGAGGACACGTCGTGGCCGCGCTGGGTCTCGGGCGCCGAGGTGTCCTTGGCGCCGGCGAACCAGTTCGGGCTGTCGCCGGACTGGCCGCCGCCGGCCGGCGCGGCGGGGAGGCCGCCGCCCGCCAGCTGCTCGCCGGGACGGCGCTGCGGCAGCCCGGACGGCAGGGTGGCGTGCGGCTCGGCGGCGGGCAGCGCGGGCGGCTCGGGGGCGTACGGGTGGCCGGCCGGGGAGTCCTGGGCCGGGCGGCCGTACTGGTCGTCGGCGTACCCGTCCTGCTGGTAGCCGCCCTGGTCGTAGCCGTACCGGTCGTCGGCGTACTGCTCGCCGGCCTGGCCCTGCTGCTCGTAGCCCTGGGGGGCGTACTGGTCGTAGCCGTCCTGGGCGTACCCGTCCTGCTGGTACTCGTCCTGCTGGTAGCCGCCCTGGTCGTAGCCGTACCGGTCGTCGGCGTACTGCTCGCCGGCCTGGCCCTGCTGCTCGTAGCCCTGCGGGGCGTACTGGTCGTAGCCCTGCTGGTAGTCCTCCTCGACCTCGGCGTCGACCACCGGCGCCTGCGGGGCGCTCTCCAGGGCCGCGCGGCGGACCTGGTCGAGGCGCTGCGAGCGCTGGACGGCCTCCAGGGCGGGGCTGAACCCGCTGGAGCCGGCGTTGCCGGTGCCGGTGAGGTGGTCGTCGAAGCCGAGCTCGGCCGCGCTGCGGGCGCGGGTGTCCGGCGCCCACTCGGCGGCCGGCTCCTGCTCGGCGAAGATCCGGGAGACGGTGAACTGCTCGTCCGGCTCCGGCGCCGCACCGGACTGGGTGACGAACGGCGGGAGCATGACCAGCGAGGTGGTGCCGGCGGACTCGCCGGACGGGCGGAGCTGGACGCGGATGTCGTGCCGCTGGGACAGCCGGCCGACCACGAACAGGCCCATGCGGCGGGAGATGGTGGCGTCCACCGTGGGCGGCTCGGCCAGCTTCTCGTTGATCTCCGCGAAGTCCTCGGCGGTGAGGCCGATGCCCTTGTCGTGGATCTCGACCAGCACGCGGCCGTCCGGCAGGCGGGTCGCGTTGACCAGCACCCGGGTCTGCGGGCTGGAGAACGAGGTGGCGTTCTCCAGCAGCTCGGCGAGCAGGTGGACGAGGTCGGTCACGGCGGCGCCGACGACGTCGACCTCCGGGATGCCGGAGAGCTCGACGCGCTCGTACTGCTCCACCTCGGACGCGGCGGCGCGGAGCACGTCGACCAGCGGGACCGGGGTGTTCCAGCGGCGGCCGGCCTCCTCGCCCGCGAGGACGAGCAGGTTCTCACCGTTGCGGCGCATACGGGTGGCCAGGTGGTCCAGCTTGAAGAGGTTCTCCAGCTGGTCCGGGTCGGCCTCGTTGTTCTCCAGGTCGGTGATCAGCGCCAGCTGGCGCTGGATCAGGCTCTGGCTGCGGCGCGACAGGTTGGTGAAGATCGCGTTGACGTTGCCCCGCAGCAGGGCCTGCTCGGCGGCGAGCGCCACGGCCTGCTGGTGGACCTGGTCGAACGCCCGGGCGACCTCGCCGATCTCGTCCTTGCCGTGCAGCGGGATCGGGGTCACCGAGGTGTCGACCCGGTCGGGGTCGGTCTTGGAGAGCTTCTCGACCAGGTCCGGCAGGCGGTGGTCGGCGATCTCCAGGGCGGCGCTGCGCAGGGTGCGCATGCCGAGGATCATCGAGCGGGCCACGTAACCGGTCAGCAGGCCGGCCAGGATGAGCGCCGCGACGACGATGACCGTGTTGAGGATGGCGTCGTAGAGCGCGTTGTCCTTCAGGTTGCGGGAGTCGGTGAGGACCTCGTCCAGCAGCGCGAGCTCGGTGTTCCGCAGGGCCTGGATGTGGGTGTCGGTGGCCTGGTTCCAGTTCTCCTGGGTCAGGCCGGCGTTCTTCGCCTCGGTGTACGCGGCGTCGGCGACCGCCTTGCCCTTCTGCTGGCCCTCCGCGGCGGCCTGGCTGTACGAGGCGCCGAGCTGGAGCAGGCCCTGCATGGTGGGCGGCGCGCCGTTGGGCATCTTGTACGCCGAGCGGTCCTGGGCCGCGGTCTGCGCGATCTGCGCGGCCGCGTACTTGGCGGCGTCCTCGGGGGCGCTGCCGGTGTTGAACTCGTTGATGGAGACCTGTTCCAGCTTCTCCGAGATCAGGATCTGCTGGATCACGTCCTGGTTCTCGTAGCGCGTGGTGACGTTCGCCGAGATGCCGACCAGCAGGTTGAGCATCAGCGCGCGCTGGGTCGACGCCGCGGCCTTGGCCAGCGACATCGCGTAGATCGCGCGGCCCTTGCTGGTGGCGTTGGCGGAGCCCAGGCCGACCGAGTTGTCGAAGGCCAGCAGCGGGTCGAGCATCACCGAGTACGCGTTGGCCGTGGCGCTGATGAACAGCTCCGGGTTGTACGCGTTGGCCCGCAGGTGCGGCAGGTCGACCACCAGGGTCTGGAAGGCCTCGTGACGCCGGGGGAGCTCACCGGACTTGTCGGAGGCCGCGTAGGCGGCGTTGTACGCCTTCAGCGCGGCGTCGGTGGCGCCGCGGCGCTTGGCCACCTCGTTGTTCGGGTCCTGCTTGGTGAGCAGGGGTATGAGCGTCTTGTCGCGCTCGTTCTCCAGCGCCTCGGCGAGTTCGGTCGCCGCCTTGGCCAGCTCCGCGGTCTTCTCGGCGCGGGAGGCCTTGATGAAGCCGTCGACCGAGGTGTTCACGCGCAGACCACCGAAGACGAGACTGATGGTCACGGGGATCAGCAGGATCGCGATCAGACGGGTCGGCACGCGCCAGTTGCGCGGGCGGAGGAAGTCGTACCGGCTCGAGCCTCCGTCGCCCGACGAGCCGCCGCCGCGGGGTGTCACGGCCGGGGGCTCGGGAGCCGGGACGGTGCTCTGGGAGCGCTCCTCGGTGGGAGCGAACGCGGAGAATCCGGCCGGGTCCCCCGGGGTACCGTTCGGCTCGCTCTGGCGGGGCTCGGAGCGCCGCTGCGGGGCGGGTTGCTGCTTACGCCTCACTCGACAACTACCTCTCGGCCGACTGCCGGCCATGGATCAATCCAGCGCTACCCCGGGGCCCTGAACCGCCGCCGTAGGGGCCGGCGCAGGAGAAACCAGGGGTAGCTGGAATTTCAGCACGTGCTGGGATGGGGGACAAACAGCCGCCGTCCGGCACCCGCGTCGGTACATTCTGGACATTCACCGACATGACGGAGCAAAACCGTGGTCACCTGGCGCTGAGTGACGCGGTTTCGCCACGCTGAGTCATTGTTGATCACAAAATGCCTACCGAACTGTTATCCGCTGCTTATACACGGGTCTTGCGCGCGGCCCCCGGAGGTCACCTGCGGGTAGGCACCGCGGTCCCGACGGCCCGTCGCGGGGGACGGACCGTCGGGGCCGTGCGGCTCCCCCCTCGCTCAGCGGAGCCGGGCGAGCAGGGCGTGTTCGACGAGGGTGATGAGGGCGCTCTTGGCGCTGTCGCGGCGGCGGGCGTCGAGGGTGATGACGGGGGTGTCGGCGCCGAGTTGGAGTGCTTCGCGGACTTCGTCGGGGGTGTGGGGCTGGTGTCCGTCGAAGCCGTTGAGGGCGACGACGAAGGGCAGTCCGCTGTTCTCGAAGTAGTCGAGGGCGGGGAAGCAGTCGGCGAGGCGGCGGGTGTCGACGAGGACGACGGCTCCGATGGCGCCTCGGACGAGGTCGTCCCACATGAACCAGAAGCGGTCCTGTCCGGGGGTGCCGAAGAGGTAGAGGATGAGGTCTTCGTCGAGGGTGATGCGGCCGAAGTCCATGGCGACGGTGGTGGTCGTCTTGCCGGAGACGTGGCTGAGGTCGTCGATGCCGGCGGAGGCCGAGGTCATGACGGCTTCGGTGCGCAGGGGGTTGATCTCGGAGACGGCGCCGACGAGCGTGGTCTTGCCGACGCCGAAGCCGCCCGCGACGACGATCTTCGCGGAGGTGGTGGCGCGGGTGGGGGCGGCCGCGTTAGAGCTTGCGAAGTCCACTGAGGACCCTTTCGAGCAGCGTGACATCGGGCGTTCCGCCCGACTCGCCCGCGGCGGCGGGCTGGTGGATGGCGACGAGACCGGCCTCGGCAAGGTCGGCGACGAGGATGCGGGCGACACCGAGCGGGACGCCGGCCAGTGCGGAGATCTCCGCGATGGACTTGACCTCGCGGCAGAGGCTGACGATCCGGGCGTGCTCGGGCAGCAGCCCGCCGGCCCGGTCGGCCGAGCCGGTGGTGGAGATCAGGGCCTCGATGGCGAGCTGGTACCGCGGGCGGGTCCGTCCGCCGGTCATCGCGTACGGGCGGACCAGCGGCTGCTGCTCGTAGCCGTCGGACTGCTGCCCGCCGTAGCCGCTGCCGTACCCGTTGCCGTACGGGCCGGCGGGTGTCGAAGGCGGGGTCATGGGTCCTCCTAGTGCTGCAGCCTTGGGCAGCCGGTTCCAGCTGGGGCGGTGCCAGCTGAGGCGGGATCAGCTGCCTGAGGGTAGCTGAGGGTGTGGCGCCGGGTCCGGTCGGGTCGGACCCGGCGCGGTCGGGACGGTGGGTGAGCCGCGCGGGTCCCGGTCAGTGCAGGAGACTGCCCTGGAGTTCCGCGCGGAGTGCGGGGGTGAGGACGGCGCCGGCGCGGTCGACGAGCAGGGCCATCTCGTAGCCGACG
>NZ_JBHVEU010000494.1:0-6329 GCF_042802075.1 Kitasatospora sp. NPDC057518 | reverse complement strand
GAATCATCGAGGGGCCACACCAGAATCTCCGCTGCTTTCAATCCTGATTCATTGGCGCGTCACCCTCCTCTTCCGGGGAGGGTGACGCGCTTGTTTTTCTTCCTCATACGGATTTCCGTGTGGGGCCGGGTGGGTGTCGGCACCGCTCCCGTCGGGGTGGGGGCGGGGCTTCGTGGTGTCGGGTAACGCTTCGGCATCCTCCGCTCCGCCCACCATTGACACCCCTACGACAGGGCGCTTACGGTCCTTCCCTAGCGACTGGAAAGTTTCCTAACAGTTCGTCCGAAACCCGCCCGCTCCCCACGCCGGGGACACCCGCAGGACGTCGACGACCAGCCGGAAGAGGAGGATGCCGGGCATGACCAAGAGCACCGCCAAGGCCCCCCTCGCCGGCACCCCCAGTCTGCTGCGCGCCATCAACGACCGCGCCGCCCTCGAACTGCTGCTGGAGAACGGGCCGCTCTCCCGTACCCAGATCGGCACCCTCACCGGGCTGTCCAAGCCCACCGCCTCCCAGCTGCTGGCCCGGCTGGAGGCGGCCGGGCTGGTCCTGCCGGTCGGTACCACGGCGGGCGGGCCCGGCCCCAACGCCCGGCTGTACCAGGTGAATCCGGCCGCCGGGTACGTCGCCGGACTGGACGTCACCAACAGCGGCATCGAGGTCGCCGTCGCCGACATCACCGGCACCACGCTGGCCGGGCACACCGTGCCGACCAAGGGCGTACCGGCGGCCGCGACCGTGCCCACCGTCGCCGCCGCGGTGGCCGAGGCGGTCCGGGCCGCCGGTCTGCCGGAGGGCGCCCTGCGCACCGTCGCGATCGGGGTCGGCGGCGCCCCCGACCCGGTCACCGGCAAGCTGCGCTACGCCTCCCACCTGCCGGGCTGGCACTCGCCGCGGCTGGTCGAGGAGCTGACCGAGGCGATCGGCGCGCCGGTGTCGATCGAGAACGACGTGAACCTGGCCGCCGTCGCCGAGCGCTCCTCGGGCGCCGCGGCCGGCTTCGAGGACTTCGTCCTGCTCTGGGCCGGGGCCGGGGTCGGCGCGGCGATCGTGATCGCCGGGCGGCTGCACCGCGGCTTCACCGGCGGCGCCGGGGAGGTCGGCTACATGCCGCTGCCCGACTCCCCGGTCGAGTGGGACGCCCGCCGCCGCAAGTTCGGCGGGTTCCAGGCACTGGTCGGCGCGCCCGCCGTCCGGTCGCTGGCCCGTGAGCACGGGCTCGGCGCGGCCACCGCGCAGGAGTCCATCGCCAGGGCGCTGGCCACCCCCGGCGCCGGCGACGCCTTCCTCGCCGAGCTGGCCGGGCGGCTCGCCGTCGGGCTGGCGGTGATCGTCGCCGTCGTCGACCCCCAGCTGGTGGTCCTCTCCGGTCTGGTGCCGAGCGCGGGCGGCGAACGGCTGCGCGCGCTGGTCGAGGACGAACTGGCGCGGATCTCCATCGCCCGGCCGGAGGTCCGCAGCACCGCCCTGTCCGGCTCGCCGGTCCTGCTCGGCGCCCTGCAACGTGCCCTGTCCGACGCCCGCGAGGCGGTCTTCTCCACCCACTGACGTCCGCCCCCGATCGACTCGACGCCCCCACTGACGCTCCCCCTGTCACCTCGCCACCTGCACCCACCTCTCCCCAACCCCCGAACGCGGGACCCGAGGCAACGAGGCCTGCCCGCGCACCCCCAGGAGGATCCCGAAGTGCACGCCACCACCTCCCGCAGAGGCCGCCGCACGATCGCCGCCGTCGCCGGCAGCGCCGTCCTGGCCCTGCTCGCCTCCGCCTGCACCGGTTCCAGCGACTCGGGCGGCTCCGACGACTCGGCCAGCGGCAAGGACGTCACCATCACCTTCTGGCACGGCTGGAGCCAGGAGAACGAGAAGAAGGCGATCAACGACAACATCGCCGCCTTCGAGAAGGCCCACCCCAACATCCACGTCAAGGCCGTGGACAGCCTGGAGGACGACAAGGTCAACCAGGCCCTGCGGGCGGGCGGCTCGGACGCGCCGGACGTGGTCTCCTCGTTCACCACCAACAACGTCGGCATGTTCTGCTCGACCAAGGCCTTCGTCGACCTCAAGCCGATGCTCCAGAAGAGCGGCATCGACCCGGCCAAGACCTTCCCGGCCACGATGCTCAACTACACGCAGTTCCAGGGCAACCAGTGCTCGCTGCCGCTGCTCGGCGACGCGTACGGCCTGTACTACAACAAGAAGGCCTTCGCCGACGCCGGCATCGCCAACCCGCCGAAGACCTTCAGCGAGTTCGCCGAGGACGCCGCCAAGCTGACCGTCGCCGACGGCGACTCGTACAAGCAGCTCGGCTACATGCCGCTGTACCACGGCTACGAGTCCACCACCGAGCACTTCCTCGGCCAGTACGGCGCGACCTACTTCGGCGCCGACGGCAAGTCGAACATCGCCACCGACCCGAAGGTCGCCGCGATGTTCAAGTGGCAGAAGGGCCTGGTCGACCAGCTCGGCGGCTACGACAAGCTGGAGAAGTACCGCGCGACCTTCGGCGAGGAGTTCAGCGCCAAGAACCCCTTCCACACCGGCCAGGTCGCGATGGCCCTCGACGGCGAGTGGCGCACCGCCTCGCTCGCCAAGGACAAGCCCGACTTCGAGTGGGCCACCGCCGCCTTCCCCGTCCCGGACGACCAGGCCGACACCTACGGCCGCGGCTACCAGACCGGCACCATCATCGGCATCGCCAGCACCAGCAAGAAGCAGGCCGCCGCCTGGGAGTTCGTCAAGTACCTGACCACGGACACCGACGCGGTGGTGAACTTCTCCAACGCGATCCACAACGTGCCGAGCACCTTCGAGGCGCTGGACTCGCCGAAGCTGGTGAGCGACCGGAACTTCAAGACCTTCCTGGACGTCGCCAAGAACGCCCACTCCGGCACCACCCCGCCGGCCGTCAACGGCGGCAGCTACCTCATCACCCTGCAGAACCTCGGCTACGACTACGAGTCCGGCAAGCAGGGCGACCTCCAGGCGGGCCTGGCCGCCACGGCCAAGCAGATCGACACCGACATCGCCCAGGCCAAGTAGGCCGGGGAACGGTCCACGGAGCTCCCATGTCACTAGCGTTCGGCACCCGCAAGGGAAGCGACGAGGCCGACGCGGGACCGACCGGCCCGGCGGCGCCCTCCACGCAGCACCTGCTGCGCCGGAAGCGCCGCCGGGAGGCGGCCCGCACCCTCGCCTTCCTCTCCCCCTGGCTGATCGGGTTCAGCGTCTTCTTCGCCTACCCGCTCGTCTCCACCGCCTACTTCTCCTTCACCTCGTACAACGGCTTCGGCGCCCCGACCTTCAGCGGCCTGAAGAACTGGGACTACGTCTTCAACCACCTGCCGACCTTCTGGCAGGGCCTGCGCAACACCCTGTGGCTGGTCGTCGTGATGGTGACCCTGCGGGTCGTCTTCGGCCTGGGCATCGGGATGCTCATCACCAAGGTGAAGACCGGCGCCGGCTTCTTCCGCACCGCCTTCTACCTGCCGTACCTGGCCCCGCCGGTGGCCGCCACCGTCGCCTTCGCCTTCCTGTTCAACCCCGGCACCGGCCCGGTCAACCACCTGCTGGGCGAGCTCGGCCTGCCGCAGCCCGGCTGGTTCGCCTCCGCGGACTGGTCCAAGCCCGCGCTCACCCTGCTCGCCATGTGGGGCGTCGGCGACCTGATGGTCATCTTCATGGCCTCGCTGCTGGACGTCCCCCGGGAACAGTACGAGGCGGCCTCGCTGGACGGCGCCGGCCCGTTCCAGCGGTTCCGGTACGTCACCCTGCCGAACATCTCGCCGATCATCATGTTCGCGGTGGTCACCGGGGTGATCCAGACCATGCAGTACTACACCCAGGCGATCGTCGCCGGGAAGGTCGCCAGCGGCATCGCGGGCGGCTCCGGCCAGCCCTTCGAGCCCGGCTTCCCGAACGGCTCCACCTGGACCCTGCCGCAGATGGTCTACAAGCTCGGCTTCCAGAGCTTCAACTACGGCGCGGCCTGCGTCGTCGCCCTGGTGCTGTTCGCCATCTCGATGGCCGTCACCTCGATCCTGCTCCGCCGCCGGTCCGGCTTCATGGCGAGCGACGACTAGCGGCCCGTGAGGACCTGATCATGACTCTTGGCTCCACGCTCACGAGGGCCCCGGCCGCGGCCGGCCCCTCCCGCCCCGGCGGACCCGCCGCCCGGGCCGCCCGCCGCCGCGCGGCCCTCAACTGGGTGGCCGTGCACGCGCTGGCCATCGCCGCCGCGCTGTTCTTCCTGCTGCCCTTCGTGTTCGTCTTCCTCACCTCGGTGATGTCGGACCGGCAGGCGCTCACCACCGACTACTGGCCGACCAGCTGGAACTGGGGCAACTACGGCAAGGTCTGGGACACCCCCGGCTTCCTCACCTGGTGGCGCAACACCCTGCTGTACGCCGTGGCCGGCACCGTGCTGACCGTGGTCTCCAGCCTGCCGGTGGCCTACGCGCTCGCCAAGTTCCGCTTCCGCGGCCGCAACCTGGCGCTGATGGCGGTCATCGCGATGATGATGCTGCCGCCGCAGGTCACCGTCATCCCGATGTACCTGTTCTGGTCCAAGCAGATGGGCCTGAGCAGCTCGCTCTGGCCGCTGATCATCCCGATGGCCTTCGGCGACGCGTTCACCATCTTCCTGCTGCGCCAGTTCCTGATGACCATCCCCAGGGAGTACATCGAGGCCGCCCGGATCGACGGCTGCGGCGACCTGCGCACCCTGCTGCGGGTGGTCCTGCCGATGGCCAAGCCGGCCATCGCCGCGGTCGCGCTGTTCCAGTTCTTCTACTGCTGGAACGACTACTTCGGCCCGCAGATCTACGCCAGCAACAACCACGACTCCTGGACGCTCAGTTACGGGCTGGAGTCCTTCAAGGCCGCCCACCACACCAACTGGAACCTCACCATGGCCGCCACCATGATGGTGATGGCCCCGGTGATCGTCCTCTTCTTCTTCGCTCAGAAGGCCTTCATCGAAGGCGTGACACTGACAGGGGTCAAGGGCTGATGTCCGCACTGAAGTTGGCAATCGTCGGCGGGGGTTCGACGTACACTCCGGAGCTGATCGACGGCTTCGCCCGGCTGCGCGACACCCTGCCGGTCGGCGAGCTGGTGCTGATCGACCCGGCCGCCGAGCGGCTGGAGCTGATCGGCGGCCTGGCCCGGCGGATCTTCGCCCGGCAGGGCCACCCCGCGGTCGTCACGGTGACCACGGACCTGGCGGCGGGCGTCGCGGACGCCGACGCCGTGCTGCTCCAGCTGCGCGTCGGCGGGCAGGCGGCCCGCAACCAGGACGAGACCTGGCCGCTGGAGTGCGGCTGCGTCGGGCAGGAGACCACCGGCGCCGGCGGGCTCGCCAAGGCGCTGCGCACCGTCCCGGTGGTGCTGGACATCGCCGAGCAGGTGCGCCGGACCAACCCGGACGCCTGGATCGTGGACTTCACCAACCCGGTCGGCATCGTCACCCGGGCGCTGCAGACCGCCGGCCACAAGGCCGTCGGGCTGTGCAACGTCGCGATCGGCTTCCAGCGCAAGTTCGCCGGGCACCTGGGCGTGGACCCGGAGCTGGTCCGGCTCGACCACGTCGGGCTCAACCACCTGACCTGGGAGCGCGGGGTGACCCTGCTGGACGCCCCGGGCGCCACGACCGGGCGCGAGGTGCTCCCCGAGCTGCTCTCCTCGCACGGCAAGGAGATCGCCGAGGACCTGCACCTGCCGCAGGCCGTCATCGAGCGGCTCGGCGTCGTGCCGTCCTACTACCTGCGGTACTTCTACCAGCACGACGCCGTGGTGGCGGAGCTGAGGGAGCAGGGCTCGCGGGCCGCGCAGGTCGCCGAGATCGAACGGCAGCTGCTGGAGCTGTACGCCGACCCGGCCCTGGACACCAAGCCCGAGCTGCTCGGCAAGCGCGGCGGCGCCTTCTACTCGGAGGCGGCCGTCCAGCTGATCGCCGCGCTGCTCGGCACCGGCGGCGGCACGTCCGTCCAGGTGGTGAACACCCGCAACGACGGCGTGCTGCCGTTCCTGCCCGACGACGCCGTCATCGAGGTGCCGGCCGAGGTGGACGCGCGGGGCGTGCGCCCGCTGCCGCAGCGGCCCGTCGAGCCGCTGTACGCCGGACTGGTCGCCGCCGTCACCTCGTACGAGCAGCTCGCCCTCGACGCCGCCCTGCGCGGCGGCCGCGACCGGGTCTTCGACGCCCTGCTCGCCCACCCGCTGGTCGGCCAGATCGAGCTCGCCGACCAGCTCACGGACCGCCTGCTCGCCCACAACCGCGAGCACCTCGCCTGGGCCTGACCCGGCCCGCTCCGCGCCGTCCGGCGAC
>NZ_JBHVEU010000493.1:0-6363 GCF_042802075.1 Kitasatospora sp. NPDC057518 | reverse complement strand
CTTCGCGGGCTCCTCGGGGGGGGTTCCGCCCGTCGGGGGCCGCGTCGGTGGACGCGGCCCCGGGCGGGGCGGACGGGGTGGTGGGAGGCTCACGCGGCCGTCGCGGACTTCGTCCCGGCGGCGTCCGGGCGCCCGGGGCGCGGGGTGCGCAGGGTGGCCGCCGCGAGCAGGCCTCCGGCCACCGCGATCGCCGCGGCGCCGAGGAAGGCCGCGGAGAAGCCCGAGGTCAGACCCTGGACGGTGGCGTCCGGGGTCCGGGCGCCGGCCAGTGCGGTCATCGCGGCCAGGCCGAGCGCCGAGCCCACCTGGTAGCCGGTGTTGACGATGCCGGAGGCGAGGCCGCCGTCCTCCGGGGGCGCGCTGGAGATCGCGGTGCCGAGGGAGGGGATGAAGGCGAGCGCCATGCCGGTCGCGGCGAGGAGGGAGGCGGGCAGCACGTCGGTCCAGAAGTTGCCGTCCGGGCGGGCCTGCGAGAGCCCGGCCAGGCCGGCGCCGAGGGCGAGCATGCCGGTGACGACCAGTGCCTTGGGGCCGAAGCGGGCGATCAGCCGGGGCGCCAGGGTGATCATGATGCCCATGATGGCGACGGTCATCGGCAGCAGGGCCGCGCCGCTGGCGAAGGCGCCGAGGTGGAGGACCTGCTGGAGGTAGAGGTTCAGGAAGAACCACATCGGCACCCAGGCCGCGGCCAGCAGGAACTGGGCGAGGTTGGCGGCGCCGAGGTTCGGCACCCGGAAGATGCCCAGCCGCATCAGCGGCTCGCGGCGCCGGCCCTGGACGACCAGGAAGGCGGCCAGCAGCACGGCCGCGCCGGCCAGGGTCAGCAGGGTCGACGCGGAGGCCCAACCCGCCTCCGGGGCACGGACGACGGCGTACACGGCGGCGGCCAGTCCGGCGGTGACGGTGAGCGCGCCGACGAGGTCGATGCCGCCGCGGCGCCGGGGCGCGGAGGGCATCAGCGCGGGAGTGGCGAGCAGCGCGACCGCGGCCACCGGGATGTTGATGTAGAACACCCAGGGCCAGCTGACGTACTGGGTGATCAGGCCGCCGAGGAAGACGCCCGCGGTGCCGCCGGCCGGGGCCGCCGCGCCGTACAGGGCGAAGGCCTTGGTCAGTTCCTTCGGGTTCCCGCCGAAGAGCGTCATCAGCAGGGTGAGCGCCGAGGGGGCGATGAGGGCGGCGCCGAGGCCCTGGACGCCGCGGCCGGCCAGCTCGGTGGGCACGTTCCCGGCGAGGCCGGCGAGCAGTGAGCCCGCGCCGAGGACCGCCCAGCCGGCGCTGAACAGGCGGCGGGCGCCGAGCAGGTCGGAGAGCCGTCCGCCGAGCAGGAGCAGGCCGCCGAAGGCGACCACGTACGCGTTGAACACCCAGGACAGGTCCTCCTGGCCGAAGCCGAGGGCGTCCTTCATCCTGGGCAGGGCCACCCCGATGATCGAGGTGTCCATGATCACCACGAACTGCGCGGCGGCGATCAGCGCCAGTGCGCGCCACCTCCGGGGGTCGGGCCCGGTGCTGTCGGTTGCCATCTCTTGCTCCCTGTCTGTGAGGGGTATCGGCCGGGGACGGTGCCTCGCGGCGATCGCCGGGGATCGTCAACTCGCAGGACGGGCACGGTGGATGTGCCGGTCGACGACCCCGGTGAGGACGACCGAGAACATACCCTAGGGGGGTAGGGTTTAGTCAACGGAGCCGGGGCGGCGGGGAACGGGGCCCGGCGGCGGGAGGCAGCCCGCGAAGGCGGGGAATCCGGCGTCCACCGGCGGGGTTTCACCAGGCGTCAGCACCCGCCTCGTGAAGGGCCCTCCGTGCGCGCCATCCAGATCGACCGTTTCGGCACCCCCGAGGTCCTCGACCTCGTCGAGACCCCCCGGCCCGTGCCCGGGCCCGGGGAGGTGCTGGTCCGGACCGTCGCGAGCGGCATCAACCCCGTCGACGACAAGACCCGGGAGGGGGCCATCGGCGAGGGCGCTCCCCCGCTGCCGACGACGCTCGGCTGGGACCTGGCCGGCGTCGTGGTCGACGGCGGCGACAGCCCGCTGGAGGCGGGGGAACGGGTCATCGCCATGTCCCACCAACTCGGCACCACCCGCGGCACCTGGGCCGACCTGGTCGCCCTCCCCGCGGCGGCGGTGGCCGTCGCGCCGCGGGCGGTCAGCCTGGTCGAGGCCGCCACGCTGCCGCTGCCCGGGCTGACGGCCCTGCAGACGCTGGACTGGCTGGCGGTGTCCGCCGGCGAGCGGCTGCTGATCGCCGGTGCCGCCGGCGCGGTCGGCGGGCTCGCCCTGCAGATAGCCCGGGCACGGGGCGTCGAGGTCGACGCCCTGGTCTCCCGGGACGCCCAGGCCGGCTTCGCCCGCGAGCACGGCGCGGGGCTCGTCTCCACCGACCCCGCCGCCTTCCGGGGCGGCGGCTACCACGCCGTCTTCGACACCTTCGGGGCCTTCGTCACCGACGCGGTCGCGGACGGCGGCCGCTACGCCTCGATCGCCACCCAGGCCGGCCCCGTCCCGGACCTCTCCGCCCGGGGCGTGCGCACCACCGTCCACCAGGTGCGCGAGGACGGCGCCGGGCTGGCCGAGTTGGCCCGGCTCGTCGACGCCGGCGCCCTGCGGCCGCGGGTGCACGCCACGTACGGGCTCCAGGAGATCCGGGCCGCGCACGAGCGGTTCCGCGAGGGCGGCCTGGCCGGGAAGATCGTCGTGACGTTCTGACCGCCGCCCTCGGCCGCCTCACCCGCGAGCGGCCCTCGGCCGGGCCGCGCCCACCGCACCGGGGCCCTCGTGGAGGAACCCGGCGGGGTGGGCCGGCACCGGACTACCGGACTACCGGACTGGCGGCGGGAGTTCACCGACGCGGTCGGCGGCGGCCCGGGCGAGGACCGCGGAGGTGCCGACCACCGTCCCGGCCGGGCCCGCGTCGCCGTCCTCGGCGAGGACCGTGCGCTCGCCGAGGAACCCGTACGTGCTCCGGTCGAAGACCCACTGCGTCTGCCGCCCGTACGCCGTACGGGCCACGGCGACGCCCTCGCGCCCGGCGGCGTCGACGGCCGAGGCGACCACCGTGACCCCGGGGATCCGCTCGGCCGCCCGGTAGAGCGCGGCGGCGACCTGCGGCGGTGCCCAGGTCTCGGCCAGCAGGTCGCCGATCGCCGTGAACGCCCGCTGGTCCGGGTCCTGGCCCTGGCCCCGGGTCTGCTCCCTGATCAGCCGCAGCAGGGCGTCCGGGTCGGTGGGCAGCGCGGCGACGAAGGCGTGGGTCGGTTCGCCGACCGACGGGCCGCCGCCCCCGCCGGGCGCCTCGGGCCGGGCCGTCGCCCCCGGCTGGTCGAGGTGGAGGACCGGCCCGTCCTCGCCGAGCCGGCTGTCCGGCCCGCCCTCCTCGCGCAGCAGGCCGGGGCGGCTGCCGTCGGCGGACAGCCACACCTGCCGGGTGTGCGCGGGCGCCATCGTCACGGGGCCGCCGCCCGCGCTCTGCGCCGCGTAGGCGACCCTGCTCTCGATGTAGACGAACTGGTCGGCGCGGACCGCCGGTTGCTCCGATCCGGCGGCGGCGAGGGCGATGCGGTCGAGCATCCGTACGGCTTCGGAGCCGCCGGTCGGACCGCCTCCCGTCACCGCCGCGTGGTCGCGCCCGGGCGTTCCCGCGCCCCCGAGGTCCGACGCCACGACGCCGACCACCGCCAGGGCGCAGGCGAGCGCAGGCACCGCGATCCGGAACCGGGCCGAACGCCTGGCCGGGCGCCGGACCGAGCGCCCGGCCGGACGCCGGAGCGGGGCTCGCGGAGCGGGGCGGCCCTGCGGCTCGGCGGCCTGGCGCAACAGTGCCTCCCTCAACAGCAGTTGGCGATCCGCGTCCAGGCCGGGCACCGTCGGCGGAGGCAGCAGCCCGGCGAGTTCACGGCGCTCCGACTCCTCGGACGCCGGGCGCTGCGCGGCTCGCCGTGGGGTGGCGTTCATCCGTGGCTCTCCTGGGTCGACGGCCGGAGCGCGGGGAGGCGGCCCGGTACGGGCAGGGCGGGGGCGGCGGCGCGGGCCCTGGCTTCGGCCTTCGCCTTCACCTTCGCCTCCGCCCTGGCCTCGGCCTCGGTGAGTTCGCGCAGCCGGGCCCGCGCCCGGGACAGCCGCGAGCGGACGGTCCCGACCGGCGTGCCGAGCGCCTCGGCCGCGCTCGCGTAGTCCAGTCCGGCCCAGACCACCAGCGTGAAGACCTCCCGGTCGCGCCGCCGGAGCCGGGCGAGCGCCCGGCGCGCGGCCCGCAGCTCCTCGACGTCCGCGAGGTGCGCGACCAGGTCGTCGGAGAAGTCCGGGACGGCGCCGCGCTCCGGGATCCGGGCGAGCGCGAGGTCGCGGCGCCGCCGGGCGCGGGCGTTGCGGCGCATGACGTTGGTCGCGATCCCCAGCAGCCACGGGCGCAGGCCGTCGCCGTCGGGGTGCAGCCGCTCCCGGCCCCGCCACGCCTCCAGGAAGGTCGTCGAGACGACGTCCTCGGCCTCCGCCCAGTCGCCCGTCACGCGCAGGGCGTAGCGGTACAGCACCTGGGCGTGCTCGTCGTAGAGCTCGCCCAGGACGTCGGGGTCGCCGCGGCGCAGACGCGTTCTCATGAGTGCTTCCACACTCTGCCCTGCCCGGTCCGGCACCCGGGTTCCGGTGACGTGCGTCACATGCCCCGACCCACCGTGGATGTGGCCCGGCTCACAGGAACTCCGGTGCCCCTCCGAGCAGTACAGGACATGACCACAGCTTCCGCTCCCCGCTCCGTTCCCCGCCGGAACGCCCTCCGGGCCCTGGCCGTCGCCGTCGCCCTGGCCGGCGCCTCGACTCCCGCCCTCGGCGGCCCGGCCTTCGCCGCCGAGCCGGAGACGTACACCCTCACCGTCCGGCACCTGGACCGCGCCGGCCAGGCGACCGCGCCGTACCGGACCAGCGTCACCGGGATCTCCGGCCCCGGCGCCGACACCTCGGTCCGGCTGGACGCCCCCTCCGGCGTCACCACCGTGCGGCTGCCCAAGGGCCGGTACGTGCTGGACAGCAACCTGACCTCGGGTCTGGAGCCGGGCGGGACGATCTGGACGGACTGGATCGTCCAGCCGCGCCTCGACCTCGACCACGACACCACCGTCACCGTCGACGCGCGGACCACCGCCCTCGTCGACGTCCGGCCCCCGGACGGGTCCGCGCGCTTCCGGCACAGCGGGATGTTCGTCGAGGTCACACACGAGGGTGCCACCAGGACCGTCAACGTCGCCAACGGGTCGCCGAACCTGCGCGTCGCCCACCTCGGGCCGGAGACCGAGGCCGGGGCGGTCAAGCAGTGGTTCGACGTCAACTGGGACACCGACACCGGCGGCTACCTGCTCGGTCGGACCTCCACCGGCACCCGCGCGCTGACCGGGCTCAGCAAGCACTACTCCGCGCAGGAGCTGGCCACCGTGAACATCCGCGGCGCCGCCGGACCGGGCGGCGCCGGGACCGCGCTCGTCAGCCTCCAGCCGAGCGACGGAGCGAGTATCGGCGAATCCCGGAGCGTCACCACACCCGGCACCGCCACCTTCCACGTCGCACCCGAACGCGGCACCTGGGACATCGGCGTCACCGTCCCCCGCGCCGACGGCAGCCGGCCGACCTACTACACCGAAGACCGCGTCGCCGTACGGGCCGGGGCCACGACCACCCGGACCTTCGACGGCCCGGTCTTCGGCCCCGCGCTCACCGACCGCCCCGCCGTCTCCCGCGACGGCGACCGGATCACCGCGGACGTCCCGCTGCTCGCCGACGGCGACGGCCACGTGCCGTGGACCCCCTCGTTCGACACCGCCTACACCTCGCTGTACCGCGACGGGGTGCTGGTCGGCGCCGCCTCCGACGCGGCCGGGCGCGGCGAGTTCACCGTCACCCCGGGCACGGCGGGCTACCGCCTGGCCACCACCGTGACCCGCAAGGCCGCGGCCGGCGCGACCACCCGGGTGACCGCGTCCTGGACCTTCGCCTCCGCCACCACCGCCGCCCCGACCACGCTCCCGGTCAGCGTCGTACGGTTCGCCCCCGGGCTCGACCCGACCGGCACCGCGACGGCCGGCAGCGCGCTGCGCATCCCGGTCACCGTGCAGGGCGCCGCCGCCGACGGCCGCGTCCGCTCGCTCACCGTCTCCTCCTCCACCGACGGCGGCGCCTCCTGGACCCGCCTCCCCGTCGACGCCGGCGCCGTCACCGTCCACAACCCCCCGGCCGGCACCGCCGTCTCCCTGCGCGCCGAACTGACCGACACCGACGGCAACACCCTCGACCAGACCATCACCGAGGCCTACCGCACCCGCTGACCCCCGCCCGCCGCTGACCGGCCGGTGCCTGCCCGCTCCCCCGGGCC
>NZ_JBHVEU010000492.1:0-6405 GCF_042802075.1 Kitasatospora sp. NPDC057518 | reverse complement strand
TCCCGGAGGTTCCCGTGCCGCAGATCCTGGTCGACCACTCGGCCGAACTCGACTTCGACCGGACGGCGCTGGCCGCCGAGGTCCACCAGGCGATCACCGAGGTGATCGACACCACGGTGGCGGACTGCAAGACGCTCTTCCGCCCCGCCGGCGGCCACCGGGTCGGCGACGGGACGAGCGGCGAGGCCGCGGTGCTGGTCGAGGTGAAGATCCTGGCCGGCCGCAGCGCCGAGCAGCGCGCCGAGCTGACCGCCCGGGTGCTCGCCGCCCTGCGCGCCCGGATCGCCGGGCCCGCCGCCATCGGCGTCCAGGTCACCGAACTCGACCGGGACACCTACCGGTTCGTCCACCACCCGGGGCACTGACCCGCAAAGCGGCGACGGCGCCGGGCCCGCGGGCCCGGCGCCGTCATCGTGCGGGACGGATCAGTCCGTCGGGCAGCGGATGCCCGCGGCCGGGACGGTCCCGTCCAGCAGGAAGGCGTCCACCGAGGCGCGCACGCACTTGCTGGCGCCGTACCCGGTGTGGCCCTCGCCCTCGCGGGTGACCAGGACGGCGTTGCCGAGCTCGGCGGTCAGCTTCTCGGCCCAGGCGTACGGGGTGGCCGGGTCGCCGGTGGTGCCGACCACCACGATCGGGGCGGCGGCCGTGTTCTTGACCGCGTGCGGCCTCTCCGTCGAGGCGGCCGGCCAGATCCGGCAGTCCGGGTCGAACAGCGCGGCCATCGGGTCGTGCTTGCTGACCAGCGGGGCCTTGGCGGCGAGGTCGGTCAGCGCGGCCTGCAACTGCTCGCCGGCCGGGGCGTCGGTGGCGCCGTCGGCGCAGTGGATGGCCGTGTAGGCGTCCGCCGAGGGGCGGTACTTGCCGTCCTTGTCGCGGCCGTTGTAGCCGTCGGCGAGGTCCAGCAGGTAGTCGCCCTTGCCGCGCACCATCGCCCAGCCGATGGAGTTGCGCAGACCGGTCCAGGCCTTCTCGCCGCCGTAGAGCCGGCTGAGCACGCCCGTCCAGGCCGCGCTCGAGGTCAGGGTGCGGCCCTTCTCCGTCTTGAGCGGCTTGTCCTTGAGCCCGTCGAGGAACGCGGCGAGCTTCTGCGCCGCCTGCTCGGGGTCCTTGCCGAGCGAGCAGGCGTCCTTGGTGACGCAGTCCGCGGCGAAGGCCTTCAGGGCCCGCTCGAAGCCGCCCTGCTGCTCGATGTTGTGCTGGACCAGCGAGATGGAGGCCGAGGTGGCGCCGTCCAGGACGAGCCGGCCGACCTTGTCCGGGAACTCCTCGGCGTACAGCGAGCCGAGGTAGGTGCCGTAGGACAGGCCGAGGTAGCTGAGCTTCTGGTCGCCGAGGGCGCCGCGCAGCACGTCCATGTCCCGGGCGCTGTTGCGGGTGCTGACGAAGGGCAGGAGCTGGGCGTACTTGGCCTGGCAGGCGTCGGCCAGCTGCTTGCCGTGGTCGGCCGCGGGCTGGTCGGTGGTCAGCCAGTCGTCCCGGGTGCGGTCGTCCAGGCAGTTGAGCGGGCTGGTGCCGGCGGTGCCGCGCGGGTCGAAGCCGACGATGTCGTAGCGGTCGTGCACCGGGCCGTCGAAGCCCTTGGGGTCGTAGGTGACCATCCCGACGCCGGAGCCGCCCGGGCCGCCGGGGTTGATCAGCAGCGAGCCGATCCGCTGGTCGGGCTTGGTCGCCGGGTTGCGGACCACGGCGACGTCCAGGGTGCCGACCTCCGGTGCGGCGTAGTTCAGCGGCACCTTGAGGGTGGCGCACTGGAGCGCGGAGGTGTCCTCCTCGTTCTGCGGGTCCTTCTGGCAGGGGCCCCAGGCGAGTTGCTGGCCGTAGAAGGCCTTGAGGGCGGGGTCGGCGGCGCCGGTGGGCTTGGGCGTCGGGGTCGCGACGGCGCTCGGCGTCGCGACGGCGGCGGCGTCCGGGGAGGCCGAGGGCGCGGCGGCGGTGCCGCCTCCGCTGGTGCAGCCGGCCAGCAGGGCGGCGGTGGCGAGGGCTGCGACGGCGGCGGGCAGGGCGCGCCGCGGGGTCCGGGTGATCATGGAATGCACGGCACAGGAATATCACCTGCCTGTCACATCAGTCACATGGGATTCTCAGAGTGCTCTGCGTCAACGGACCGGAGCACGCCGCCCACCGGCCGCGAGAAGTGATTCCGCGGCGGTCCGAACGGTGCCATGCTGAGGCCATGACAGAAAGCAGCGCGGTGGCACCGCTCCGTCACCAGGCGGAAACCGGCGGGCGGCGGCGGGAGTTGGCCGCGGCGACGGTCGGATCGGTGGTCGAGTCCTTCGACTGGAACATCTACGCCGTCCTCGCGCCCTACTTCGCGGCGGACCTCTTCGGGCACGGCAAACACGGCGTCAGCGGCGTGCTCGGCGCGTACGTCACCTTCGCGGTGGGCTTCGTCGCCCGGCCGGTCGGCTCGTACCTGATCGGGCGGCTCAGCGACACCCGGGGACGGCGCTTCGCGCTCAGCCTCGGCATGGCGGTGATCGCCGTCGCCAGCCTGGGCATCGCCGCCGTCCCGGGCCAGCGGAGCATCGGGGTCTGGGCGGCCGTGCTGGCCGTGCTCGCCCGGGTGGTACAGGGGCTGGCCTTCGGCGGGGAGGCGCCGAGCGTGGCCGCGTACGTGACCGAGACCGCCCCGCGGCGGCACCGCTTCGCGTTCAGCTCGGTCTCCTACGGCGGGATCATCCTCGGCTCGCTGCTCTCCTTCGGCGTGCTCACCCTGCTGATCCACACCCTCGGCAAGTCCGGCCTGGAGAACGGCGGTTGGCGCTGGGGCTTCGTGGTCGCCGCGCTGCTCGGGCTGGCCGCCGTCTGGGTGCGGCGGTGGGCGCCGGAGAGCGCCGAGTTCCACCGCGCCCGGGAACGGGCGGGCCGCGCCGCCCGCCCGCCGTTCCTCCGGACGCTGCGCGAGCACCGCTGGGCGGTGCTCACCGTCTTCCTCAACACCCTGGGCGGGACTGTCGGTTACTACTTCGCGCTGGTGTACCTGCCGCAGTACGCCGCCGCCTACCACGTGATCGGCAAGGAGGAGGCGGCCTCCTTCATGACCGTGGTGCTCGGCGTGGTGCTGGCCACCATGCTGCTCACCGGCGCCGCCGCCGACCGCTTCGGCCTGCTGCCGGTCGCCCGGATCGGCTTCGGCCTGCCGATCCCGCTGGTCGGGGTGCTGCTCGCCGGGCTGCGCCAGGGCTGGCTGCCGTTCCAGGTCGTCGCCGTGCTGCTGGGGATGCTGGTGGCTACGGTGCTCGGCACGCTCAACGTCTTCACCGGGCTGCTGTTCCCGACCGAGGTGCGGGCGGTCGGCCTCGGCGTGGTCAACGCGGCCACCATCGCGGCGTTCGGCGGCACCTTCCCGCTGCTCGCCGAGTGGCTGAGCGGCCGGCACTGGCTGGGCGTGATCCCCGCGTACGTCACCGTCTGCACGGCCGGCCCGGCCCTCGCGCTGCTGACGGCGATGAAGGTGCCCTCCTTCGCCGAGGCCGTCCGCGAGACGGAAGGAGCGGTTCAGCGGACACCCGGAACCGCCTGACGGACAGTCATCGGCTGTGGTTGAGTGGTCCGGACCACTGCTGAACGGGGAGGGCTGGCGTGGGCATCGACGCACCGGGTACCGACATACCGGACACCAACGCAAGGGACGGCGACCTGCCGGAGGACTGCGGGCTCGACGGCTGCGGCTCGGACGACTGCGCGCCGGGGGGCCGCGTGTCGGAGAGCTGGCTGACCGAGGCCGGGTTCGAGGAGCCGCCGCCGGTGGACCTGCGCACCGACCGGGCGCACTCCGCCCGGGTCTACGACTACCTGCTCGGCGGCAAGACCAACTTCCCGGCCGACCGCGAGGTCGGCGACCGCGTCCTCGCCGAACTGCCCGGCGTGCGCGAGGACGCCACCGCCGCCCGCGCCGTGATGCGGCGGATGGTCCGCCGGCTCGCCGGGGTGCACGGCGTCCGCCAGTTCCTGGACGTCGGCACCGGCATCCCCACCACGCCCAACCTGCACGAGATCGTCCAGGCCGTCGACCCGGCCTGCCGCGTGGTCTACGTCGACAACGACCCGATCGTGCTCGCCCACTCGCGGGCCCTGCTCACCAGCACCCCCGAGGGCCGTACCGCCTACGTCCAGGGGGACCTGCGCGAGCCGGAGCAGTTCCTCGCCGACCCGGGGGTGGCCGCCACCCTGGACCTCCGCGAGCCGGTCGCCCTGACGCTCATCAACATCGTCCACTTCCTCTCCGACGAGGTCGCGCACCCGCCCGTCCGCAAGCTCCTGGACGCCCTGCCGGCCGGCAGCTTCCTCGCCCTCTCGGCCGGGACCGCCGACATCGCGCCGGAGCGCGCCGGGATCGCCACCCGCCGCTACGCGGAGGCCGGGATCGACCTCCACCTCCGCTCGCGCGAGCGCGTCGAACGCTTCTTCGGCGGGCTGGAACTGGACGACCCGGGCGTCGTCCTGGTCGACCGCTGGCACCCGGAGCCCGCCGGGGGCCCGGCGCCGGGCGAGGGGAAGGTCGGGGTGTACGGGGGAGTCGGCCGCAAGGCGTAGGAGACCGGCCCTGCGAACGGGCCCTGCGAACGAAGCCTGAGAACGAAGCCTGCGAACCAGGCCCGAGAACGAAGCGTGCGAACGGAAGCTGCGAAAACGATCGTCTTTACGTGCACATGTCATTAAAGTGACTGCCTGTCGAACCCCCACTCGGCAGGCGGAGTCCTCATGACCATTGCACGCAGGTCCATCCTCAAGGGCACCTCGGCGGCCGGAGCCGCCCTGGTGGCCGCGGCCTCGACGGCGGGCGCGCAACCCGCGGCCGCCCAACCGGCCGACGACGCGCCCACCAGCCCGCTCCTGCAGACCACCCCGCACCGCTCCGGAACGGCCGCGGTGTCCGGGCTGCACCTCCAGTTCGGCACCGACGCCGGCACGGAGATGACCGTCTCCTGGCTCACCCCGCAGTCCGTGCGCCGTCCGCAGGTGCGGTACGGCTCACCGGACGGCGGCCTCGGCCGGGTCGTCCAGGCCGAGACCCGCACCTACCGGGACTCGATCGACAAGGTCGAGGTGTACGTCCACCACGCGCGGCTCACCGGCCTGCGCCCGGGCACCACCTACCTCTACAGCGCCGGCCACGACGGGGCCACCCCCGAGACCGGCACCTTCACCACCGCCCCGCGCGGCCGCGCCCCGTTCACCTTCACCAGCTTCGGCGACCAGGCCGCGCCCAACCTCCGCCGCCGGATCACCTTCCCCGACGGCATGCCCTCCCCGCTCGGCAAGTACCCGGTGTTCATGAGCAGCCAGGTCGGCACCGCGGCCTCCGCCGACATCGTCGCCGCCGTCGAGCGCGTCGGCCCGCTGTTCAACCTCATCAACGGCGACCTCTGCTACTCCTCCTACGCCGGCCGCCACGGCCAGAGCCGCACCGCGACCTGGGCCGACTGGTTCATCAGCAACAGCCGCTCCACCCGGCTGCGGCCCTGGATGCCCTGCGTCGGCAACCACGAGAACGAGGGCGGCAACGGCCCGATCGGCGCGCTCGGCTACCAGGCGTACTTCTCCCTCCCCGACTCCTCGGCCTCCTCCGACGAGGAGACCCGGGGCCTGTGGTACGCCTTCACCGTCGGCTCGGTGCGCTTCATCAGCCTCGCCAACGACGACGAGGCCATCCAGAACTCCGGCGACGTCTACCTGCGCGGCTTCTCCGGCGGAGCCCAACGGCGCTGGCTGGAGCGGGAGTTGCGGACGACGCGGAACAACCGGGCGATCGACTGGATCGTGGTCTGCATGCACCACCCGATGATCTCCAGCTCGAAGCACGGCTCCGGCAGCGACCTCGGCCTGCGCGAGACCTGGGGCCCGCTGTTCGACGCCTACGGGGTCGACCTGGTGGTGTGCGGCCACGAGCACTACTACGAGCGCTCCCACCCCGTCCGCGGCACCCTGCCGAACGACGCCCGCACCCCGGTGCCGACCAGCACCCGCACCGACATGGTCGACACCGGGCGGGGCACCGTCCACATGGTCATCGGCGCCGGCGGCAACGCCGCCACCACCCAGGACGACCTCTTCGAGCAGCCCAAGGGCCGGGTCGTCATCGGGCTGGAGGACCCGAAACCGGGCGCGCCCTACCGGGAATCGGTCTGGCTCACCGAGGACGCGCCCTGGGCCGCCGTCCAGGACCGCGAACACGCCCACGGCTTCGCGGCCTTCGAGGTCGACCCGGGCGACCGGCGCGGCGGCACCACCACCATGAAGGTCACCTACTACACCTTCGACGGACCGCACGGGGACCTCACCCCGGTGGACACCTTCACCCTGTACCGGCGCCGGACGGACGGGCGCGACGGCTGACCGCCACCGGCACCGCCACTGACCGACACCGGCGCCGGTGTCGGTCAGTGGCGGTGCCGG
>NZ_JBHVEU010000491.1:0-6434 GCF_042802075.1 Kitasatospora sp. NPDC057518 | reverse complement strand
GACTTCCCACTCCCCGGGGCTCCGCGGTGGCAGCCGTCAGCCGTCGCCCGCCTGCCGTGCGGGGGTCAGGGCCAGAGGCACTGCGACTGCGGGTCGAAGCAGGTGAGGCCCATCGAGGACGCCACCTTCGCGATGTGGACGCTGGCCTCCTCCACCATGCTCCAGCGGATCGGGAAGTAGATCAGCGGGCCGCTCGCCTCCCCGATCAGCGGGCCGGTCGACCACGGCGAGGTGTCGTCCTCGTCCTCGGCGAGGTCGGGCCACCGCTCCAGCAGCGCGGCCACGAAGGCCGCGATCCGCTCGGTCGGCGGAAGGTTCTCCCCGTCCGTGCCGAGGTACTGCTCGTACAGGTCGTCGAAGCACCGGCCCGCCGCGGCGTCGTCCGCGGGGCGCTCGCCCTCCCAGACCGCAAGGTCGTAACTCATGGGCGCAGCCTGCCACCCGGCACCGACAACCGCCCCGGAGCCCGTACGCGCAGGCCCGGCCTGTCGGGGGCCGCCGTCGTGGGGGAGTGGGAAGTCGGCGGGGCCGACTTTCCGCTCCCGGCGGCTCCCCGGTTCCCCGGGGCGGCTGCTCCGTGTGGCCGTCAGCCGGCCGGCTGTGCCCGCTCCAGGGCTTCCCGCAGCCGCCTGACCTCGGCGACCAGTCGTGGCACGTCCTGGCGGGCGGCGGCGATGAAGTCGAGGTCCGCGTCCGTCGCGGGGTCCGGTCCCGTCCGGGTGCGGCCGTCGGTGGTCCGGGTCAGGTGGAACTCGTCGTCCCGCGGCGCGTCGGGGCGCAGTTGGACGAAGCTCGCGCCGCCGATCCCCTGGCGGGTCTCCAGCCGGGCGACCCACGGCCCCGGTGTCGCGGCGCCGGCGCGCAGCTCGATCGCGGACAGTTCTTCCTCGGACAACGGCTCGTCGGACGGCATGCCCGGATCCTGCCCCGGTCCTCCGGGCCTGTCCAGGGCCACCCGGGCTGCCTTGAGCGGGGTGGCCCCGTCGGCTCAGTCCCGCCGGTTCGCCGGCCGGGCCTCGACCCACTGCGGTATCCGCTCCGGTGCCAGGAACTTCTCGTTGAGCACCAGCATCCACGCCAGCGCGATCATGCAGACGATCGGGATCGCGAGCAGCAGCACGATGAAGACGATCGGGTACGCGTGGCTGAACGCGTCGCTGTTGATCCCGAAGAGCGTCACGGGACCGGCGATGACGAGGGGCGCCACCAGCCAGCAGAACAGGTAGGTGCGGATCACCTCGCTCATGCGCAGTTCGGCCCGGCCCAGGAACACGTACTGCGTGGTGCTCGTCGAGGAGCCGTGCCGCCCGGAGACGTCGACCGTCTCGCCCTCCTTGACGTAGTAGCGTCCCAGCGGCCGGATCGGCAGCATCAGCATGGTGAACCAGTGGGTGGCGAAGCAGGCCCCCTGGGCGTCCGGCCGCGTCTTGCCCAGCATCGCCCGCCCGAACCCGTTGACCGTGCCCAAGCGCGGTGCCGTGCGCATCGGCATGACCCTGTCCGACATCTGCCCCCCATCCCGGCGACAACCGTTGTGATCCGATCAGCATGCCAGCGCCGTACGACACCCTCCCGGCGGGGTCGCAACACCTCCATCGGATCTCCCCGGTGACGGACGATCACCTCCCGCCGCCCGGTGGAGCGGGAAGTCGGCGGGGCCGACTTCCCGCGCGCGGGCGGCCCGCCGAAAGGGGCGGGCCAGGGGGCGCGCAGCCAGTAGACGGGGCGCGCGGCCAGCGGAGGGGGCGCGCGGGCGGAGGGGGCTCCGCGCTCTCGACGGATAGCTCTTACTGAGAGCTAAAATGAGGGTATGACCGCGACAGGGCCCGAAACGCTCGACGTCGCGCTGGCGGACGAGTTCTCCACCCTCCTCGTCGGCATCCAGCGCCTGGTCCGCCGCCGCCTGCGGCAGACGACGGACGAACCCCGCCTGCGCGGCGCCCAGGTCGAACTGCTGCGCCTGGTGATGGACAGCCCCGGACTGCGCGTCTCCGAGGCCGCCGAGGAGCTGTGCCTGGCCGGCAACTCCGTGTCCACCCTCGTCAACCAGCTCGTCGCCCGGAACCTGCTGCGCCGCGAGAGCGACCCCGCCGACCGGCGCGCCGCCCTCCTGCACGCCACCCCGGAGGCCGTCGAACGCATCGAGGCCTGGCGCCGGCGCCGCCGCGCGCTGATGGGCGACATCGTCGCCGGCCTGCCACCGCGCGAGCGCGAGGCCCTGGCCGCCGCCCTGCCCGCCCTGCGGCAGGTCGCCGAGGGCCTGCGCACCCCGCCGGGGGAGGAGGAACGATGACCACCGAGGACACCCGGGACACCGGGAACGCCGAGGACACCAGGGACGCCGCGGACGCGGTGGCCTGCCGGGGCCTGGAGTACACCTTCCGCCACGGCCGAGGGAAGGCCACCCGGGCCGTCGACCGGATCGACCTCACCGTCCGCACCGGCGAGGTGTTCGGCCTGCTCGGCCCCAACGGCGCCGGCAAGACCACCACCATCCGCGCGATCACCACCCTGCTGCCCGTCGGCGCCGGCATGGTCCGCGTCTTCGGCCACGACGCCACCCGCCACCCCATGCAGGTGCGCCGCCTGCTCGGCTACGTCCCCCAGCAGCTGTCCGCCGACGCCGGGCTGACCGGACGCGAGAACGTCGCCCTGTTCGCCCGCGTCTTCGACGTCCCGCGCCGCGAACGCGCCGCCCGCGTCGACCAGGCGCTGGCCGCCGTCGACCTCACCGAGGCCGCCGAACGCATGGCCGCCACCTACTCCGGCGGCATGGTGCGCCGCCTCGAACTCGCCCAGGCCCTGGTCAGCGCCCCGCGCCTGCTCGTCCTGGACGAACCCACCATCGGCCTGGACCCGATCGCCCGCACCGGCGTGTGGGAACGCGTCGACGCCGTACGCGCCGCCACCGGCATGACCGTCCTGGTCACCACCCACTACATGGACGAGGCCGACCGCCACTGCGACCGCATCGCCCTCATGGACCGCGGCCGCGTCCGCGCGCTCGGCACACCCGCCGAACTCAAGGACCAGGTACGGCGCACCGACCCGGCCCAGGCCGCGCCCAGCCTCGACGACGTCTTCCGCCACTTCGCCGGCCGGCAGCTGGCCGACGCCACCGAAGGAGACTTCAGCGATGTCCGCCGTACCCGCCGCACCGCAGGCCGCGTCGGCTGAACCCCCCGCCCCCCGCCCCGCCGCCGGCCCCGACCTCTCCCTGCTGCTGGTGCCCCCGCGCGCCCGCACCGGCTGGCGCCTGGTGCCCGCCCGCATCGGCGCGATGTGCGCCGTCGAACTGCAGAAGCTGCGCCACGACCGCACCGAGCTCTACACCCGGGCCGTCCAGCCCGCCCTGTGGCTGCTGATCTTCGGCGAGACCTTCACCCGCCTCAAGGCCATCCCCACCGGCGGCATCCCGTACCTGGACTACCTCGCGCCCGGCATCATCGCCCAGTCCGCGATGTTCATCGCGATCTTCTACGGCATCATGATCATCTGGGAGCGGGACTCCGGCGTCCTCACCAAACTGCTCGTCACCCCCACCCCGCGCGCCGCCCTCGTCACCGGCAAGGCCTTCGCCGCCGGGGTGAAGGCACTCCTGCAAGCCGTCGTGGTCGTACTGATCGCCGCTGCCCTCGGCGTCGCCATGACCTGGAACCCGCTGCGACTGCTCGGCGTCGTGGCCGTCGTCCTGCTCGGCTCGGCGTTCTTCTCCTGCCTGTCGATGGCCATCGCCGGCATCGTCCTCACCCGCGACCGCCTGATGGGCATCGGCCAGGCCATCACCATGCCGCTGTTCTTCGGCTCCAACGCCCTCTACCCCGTCGACCTGATGCCCGGCTGGCTCCAGGCCGTCAGCAAGGCCAACCCGCTCAGCTACCAGGTCGACGCCCTGCGCGGCCTGCTCATCGGCACCCCCTCCCACCTGCCCCTGGACTTCGCCGTCCTCGCCCTCGCCACCGTGGCCGGCATCGCCGCCGCCTCCGCCCTGCTCAGGCGCCTGGCGCGCTAGCCGACGCCGTCACCACCCTGCGGAAAAACGCGGTGACAGGCGCGGCGCCGCCCCGGGAGACTGCCCCAGACGTCCTGCCACGCGAAGTCGCCGCGGGCATCCGCACCGCACGGGCGAACGGCTGGACACCCGCCACCCCCGGCCCGCCCCTCACCCTGCACCTGTCCGCCGCCTGACCGGGAAGGAACGACACGACCCCATGACCCACGCCTTCCCCCAGACGGTGCTCCACACCCCGCGCCTGACCCTGCGCCCCTTCACCGCCGACGACACCGACGACACCCGCGCCGCCTGCGCCGACGACCTCACCCAGCACTGGCTGCCGCTGCCCCGCCCCTACACCCGCGAGGACGCCCACACCTGGTGCACCCGCACCGCCCACGACCTGCGCACCACCGGCGACGGCATCCACTTCGCCGTCACCGACCGCACGAACGGACGCCTGGCCGCCACCGTCGGCCTGAAGAAGACCGACTGGCGCTCCCGCAGCTCCGAAGCCGGCTACTGGGTCGCTCCCTGGGCACGAGGCCGGGGCATCGCCGCCGAAGCCACCCGCGCCCTGGCGCACTGGCTGCTCACCGCGCAGGCCTTCGAACGCCTGGAGCTCAAGGCCGCCACCGCCAACACCGCCTCCCGCCGCACCGCCCTGAACGCCGGCCTGCGCGAGGAGGGCGTGCTGCGCAACGCCGGCTTCACCCACCACGGCCGCACCGACCTCGTCCTGTACTCCCTCGTCCCCGCCGACCTGGGGTCGTCGCCGACGGCCTGACCTTGGACCCGGGCCCCGGGTCGGGGCGTCAGGAGGCGGTGCGGCGCACCGGGTGGCCGCCGGGGCCGGTGGTGAGCCAGGAGCCGTCGCCGAGTGGCCGCAGGTCGTACGGGTCCGCCGCGTGGGCGTCGAACTCGCCGTGGACGCGGCCGGTGCGGGCGTCGACGCGGTAGTGGCGGAACCAGTCCTCCTCGTCCTCGGTCTCGCCGACGAGAGTGGCCACGAGGGTGTCCGGGGTGAGGTGGCCGCCGCTCCACTCCAGGAAGACCGTGTCCGGGTCGTGGCCGAAGTCGTCGACGGTGAGGGTGAACACCGTCTCGCCGCCGGGGAAGGCGTGGACGGCGAGGTCCCTCTGGGCGTGGTCGACGGTCAGGAAGCGGTGCCCGTCGGGGGACAGGTCGATGAGGCAGCGGTCGTCCCACGGGTAGCGGAGGAGTTCCAGCCGGCCGCCGGCCAGCGACGCGCGGTAGACGGCGGTGCCGTCCTGCCCCTCGCCCACGTTGAGGAGCATCCCGCCGCTCGCCGGGTGGGCCAGCTGCACGCCGCCGTGCCCGACCGTCTCCAGGTCGGCCCGGGCGAGGACCGCCCCGCTCGCGGCGTCCACGGCGACCCACTGGTCCGGCCGGTCGCGGCCCGCCATGGCGTCGGGCCGGTAGACCCACAACACCCGCCCGTCCGGGGACAGTTCGCAGTCGGGCAGGTGGCCGTGGGCGTTGTCCGCCGCCGGTTCGAAGGGCGTGCGCCAGACCTCCGCGCCGTCGGCCGTCACGCAGACGGCCGCGTGGAGCGTCGTGTAGTAGGCGTGCCGCAGGTCGGCGGCGACGGCGTGGGCGACCACCCCGTCCCCGGGGACCGGCCGACAGGCCACCGCGGGCGACAGCACGCCCACGGCGCCGGCGGCCGGGGCGTAGGCGCAGACGAGTCCGTCGACGAGCCGGGTGGTGAGCCGGACGGGGTGCGGGGCAGCGGCCATCCCCGGAGGCTACCGAACCCGGGCGGGCGGCCGCCGTCGGCCCCGCCTCCGGCCGCTCCCGGCCGCCTCCGGCCGGTCAGGGGCGCCACTGCTCCCGGTAGCCGGGGTGGTCGTGGTAGGACTGCGCGAGGACGCGCAGCGCGTACGCGAGGCCGGCGGCGCGGGGGTCCGAAGGGTTCATCGCGATGCCCTCCTGGGCCAGCTGGTCGACCAGGTCGAGCATGGGCAGGTGGCTGTCGAGGAGCGCCTCGGGGCCGAAGACGTGCGCCACGTAGGCGTAGGCGTGGTTGTCTTCCTCGTTGCGTGCGCGCAGGAAGCGCAGGAGGTCGTCCATGGGCCCATCCTGGTGCGCCGCCTTGGCGGGCCGGGAGCCGGGGCCCTTCCGCCCGGAGGGCGCGGGGGCGGCTCGGTGCCGTGTGCCGCAGGCGGGCAGCGGGGGCCTGGTCGGTGAACGGGCTTGGCGGCGCGCCGGGTTGAGCGCGTCCCCGGCCGGCCGGGGACGCGGCTGTTCGCGGTGGTCGGGTGGCCCGCGCCCGTCGTCCCGTCGCGGCCGAACTTCCGTTCGTCCTAGGGGAGTTCGTGCGGGATGGCTGCCGCGCTCGGCGCCGTGGTGCCGTGTTCCACGGGGACGTTGCTTCCTCCCGTGGGGGCGCGCGCGGAGCCGGGCGCCGGCCGGGCTC
>NZ_JBHVEU010000490.1:0-6448 GCF_042802075.1 Kitasatospora sp. NPDC057518 | reverse complement strand
GCCGTACGCCCCCGCCCGGGCCGCCTTCCCGCGTTCCGCGCCGCTTCCCGAGCCCCGCGCCGCCTTCCCGCGTTCCGGCCCACCGAGGAGAACCCCACATGGCCGACCCCCGCCCGCGCCGGCCGGCCCGCCCCCGCGAGGAGGTCTTCGCCACCGCCCGGGCCGCGATCGCCGAACACGGGCTCGCCAAGCTCACCATGGCCGGGCTCGGCAAACAGCTCCAGATGAGCGCCGGACACCTGCTCTACTACTTCGGCAGCAAGGACCAGCTGCTGCTGGAGACCCTCCGCTGGAGCGAGGACCAGCTCGGCGCCCGCCGCCGCGAGGCCCTCGCCGACCACACCCTCGACCCCTGGCAGCGCCTCGACGCCTACCTGCGCCTCTACCTGCCGGAGGGCGCGGGCGACCCGCGCTGGATCCTCTGGGTCGAGGTGTGGGGCCGCTCCCCCGCGAGCGCCGAGATCCGCCAGGGCCAGCAGGAGATCGAGGCCCCCTGGCAGGCCGACCTGGTCGCCCTCATCGAGGAGGGCACCGCCACCGGCCGCTTCACCCCCGGCCCCGCCGCCGACCGCGCGGCCCAGATCCGCGCCCTGCTCGACGGCCTCGCCGTCCCCGTCGCCATCGGCCTCCCGGACGCCCACCGCGACACCGCCCTCACCCAGGCCACCGCCGTCACCGGCATCCTCCTGCGCACCTGAGCGGCCCCGCGGCCTGACCGGCTCCGGTTCCGACCCCGGCCCCGGATCCGGCTCAACCACCGGGTGGAGAACGGCGGGTGGAGAACCGGCCGCCGACCTCCACCCCCGCTCCGAAGCCGGGGCCGCCGAGCCGACCTACCGTCAGAGCATGACCGCGATCCTGCGCCGCACGGCCGCGACCGGTGGCCTGCTGCTCTCCCTCCTGCTCCTGCCCGCGGCCGTCGCCCCGCCGACGGCCGACGCCGACGCCGCGCCCACCGCCCTCCGTTGGGGGCCCTGCCCGGCCCCGACCCCCAACGCCAACGGCACGCCCTTCCCCCGCGACTCGCGCCAGCGGTGCACGACGCTGCGCGTCCCCCGCGACTACCGCCACCCCGGCGCCGGGACCCTCACGCTCACCGTCTCCCGGATCCGCACCGCCGACCCGGCCCACCGCCGCGGCGACCTCGTGGTGGCCCCCGGCGGACCGGGCGGCTCCGGCCTCGACTACCCCGGGGAGGCCACCGCCTTCCTGCCGCCCGACGTCCTGCGCTCCTACGACCTGATCGGCTTCGACGAGCGCGGCGTCGGCAACAGCACCCCCGTGCACTGCGACCTGCCCGCCGAGGAGCGCGCCGCCGAACTCAACTACCCCTTCCCCGCCCCCGACGGCTCGATCACCGCCAACCTCGACCTGGCCCGGCGGATCGCCGACGCCTGCGCCGCCGCGAGCGGCCCGTACCTCGCCGACATCACCACCGCCGACTCCGCCCGGGACCTCGACCGGATCCGGGCCGCCCTCGGCGTCCACCGGATCTCCTACCTGGGCTCCTCCTACGCCACCTACCTCGGCCAGGTCTACGCGAGCCTCTTCCCCACCCGCGCCGAGCACCTGGTGCTGGACAGCACGGTCGCCCCCGGCGGGGAGCAGCAGGCGATCGGCCTGTTCAGCGAGGGCACCGAGGAGGCCTTCCCGGCCCTCGCCCGGTACCTCGCCGCCCGCGACGACACCCTCCACCTGGGCGCCACCCCCGAAGCCGTACGGGCCGCCTACCTGCGGCTCGCCGAGGAGCTCGACCGCGCGCCGTTCGGCCTGCCCGACGGCCGGACCCTCACCGGCAACACCCTTCGGGCCGTCGTCTACGCCTCGCTCACCAAACCTCGCTACTACCCGCTGGCCGCCACGGTGCTGCGGATGGCCGCCACCCGCACCGCCCCGCCGCCGGGAGGCTCCCCCGGCAGCGGCCTCCCGTCGGTCATCCCGGACAACTTCGTCGCCGCCCAGTCCGCGGTGATCTGCGGCGACTCCGCCTGGCCCCGCGACCCCGCCGTCTACGCCGCCCGCACCGCGGCCGACCGGCAGCGCTACCCGCTCACCGCCGGCATGTCCGGCAACGTCTGGCCCTGCGCGTTCTGGCACTACCGCCCCGAGGAACCGCCGGTGCACCCGAACCCGGACGGGCCGCGGAACATCCTGATGCTCCAGAACCGCTACGACGCCTCGACGCCGTACTCCGGGGCCCGTCAGGTCCGGTCGGCCTTCGGCCACCGGGCGGCGATGGTCACGGTGGACGCCACCGGGCACGGCGTCGACTTCACCGACCCCCGGATCCGCGACCCGCTCACCGCCTTCCTCCTCGACGGCCGGCTGCCGGCCTGACCGGCCCGGGACCTCACCCCGCCGCTCCGCATCCCGCCGCCCTCCCCGGTCACTCGGTCCAGATGGCGGCGGCGGTGCGGTCGTCGGCATAGCCCTTGGCGCGGACCTGGACCTGGCGGAGGAAGTCGACGGTGCCCGGGGGGTGCGGGTGGGTCCAGTGGGTGGAGAGGAAGTGGGCGACGGCCGGCTCGTCGGCGATGGGGCGGGCGAGACCGGGGGTGCAGAGCAGAAGGATGTCGCCCGGCGTCACGGGGACGAGCCGGAAGCGGAACGGGCGCGGACCGGGCACCGGGGCCTCGGGGACCGGCGGCTGGCCGTCCGGGTGGTGCAGCAGGCGGGCCGCGTAGGCGTCGATCCAGTGGCCGGAGCGCAGCAGGTAGAGCCCGCCCGGGCCGACGCCGAAGGCCGCCCGGTAGCCGGCCTCCGGGTCCAGCGACACCAGCAGGCAGTGCAGCAGCGCCGGGGACGGCGCGTCCTCCTCCTCCCGGGGCACCAGGGCGCGCAGCGGGGCGGCGGCACCGGTGGCCAGGCGCTGGAGGCCGTAGCGGAGCCGGTCGCGGGCGCCGGCGCGCAGGTCGGCGGCCAGCCCGGCCCGGCTGCGCCCGATCGCGGCCGCGAGCTGGTGGCACGCCTCCCCGGTGGCCGCCGCGACCGCCTCGGCGGTGAGCGCCTCCTCCTCGGGGCCGCCCGTCCGGTCGAAGCCGCCGAGGACGGCGAGCAGCAGGCCGTCGGGGCCCTCGCCGAACCGGGTGACCAGCAGGGCGTCGCGGCGCGGCTCGCCCCGGTAGCGCGCGGAGTCACCCCGGACGGAGGCGGCGCGCAGCACGGACGGCCCGTACTGGGCGCCGTCCAGCACGGTGTCCGGTACGAGCGCGCGCAGTGCGCCCGGGTCCGCCTCGGGTACGGCCGTCGGCTCGGGTCCGTAGGTCGGCGGGCGCTCGCCGACGTGCGGGACGGCGGCGCCGCCGTCGGCGAGCGGTGCGCGGATGGCCAGGCGGGGATCGGGGACGGGCGCGGGGGCTTCCGGCTGCTCCGCCGTCTCCGGCTCGGCCGGCGCCTCGGCGGCGGGCTCGGGCTCAGGCTCCGGCTCGGGCTCCGGCTCGGGCTCCGGTTCGGGGGCGGGTGGTGGGGTGGGCTTCTCCAGCGAGACCGGGTCCGGGACCGGTACGGTCTCCGGCTCAGGTACCGGCTCGGGCTCGGGTACCGGCTCCGGCTGTACCTCCGGCTCCGGCGCGGGCTTCGGCGTGTCCTCGGCGACGGCGGGGGCCGGGACGTGGTGGGTCTCGGAGGAGGTCCGCTGTCGCCCGATCCCCTCCGCCCCGCCGATCACGCCGACCGCGGTGTCGAACCAGTCGTCGATGCTGTCCCGGTTGTCCGCGCCCTCCGAACCGTCAGGCTCCGCGGGAGCCCCGACCTCGACCTCAGGCTCAGCCGCCGCAGCCGCCACCTCCGGCTCAGGCTCCGGCTCCGGCCGCACCTCCGGCTCCGCCGACCGCTGCTGCCCGATGAGCCCGACCGCCGTGTCGAACCAGTCGTCCACGCTGCCGTCCCCCGGGTCGGCGTGCGGGGTGTCCGGGAGGGTGCCCGCCGGACCGTCGTAGACGGCGTCCCACCAGCCGTCGTCCGGCCGGTGCGGCTGTGCCGGTGCACCCTGCTTGCTCATCTGGCGGCTCCTGGTCGTTCCGTGGTCGCGCCGCCCCCGGGCGGGCCGGGCTGACGACATTGTTCTCCACCCGCGAGGACCCTGTCCGGGTTTCGGCGACAACCGGTCACCCACCGGAAAGTCCCGGCCACCGCGCTCACCTGCCGGTTCGCGAGCCCGGTCCCGGGCGCGTCATCCATTCGTCCGCTTCCGTTCCGTCCGTGCTTGCCGGATGTGTCCGGAGCAGGGTGTTTCCTGGTCATCCGGGCGTACGGGCCGCCGAAAATGGGGGCCGGTGGGGGGCATCGCATCACTCGTTCGGCTGATTAAATGTGCGCATGACCGCGTCGGCCCCCAGTTCGCCCCGACCGGGGAGGGCCGCATCCGCGGGCCGCCCGGCAGGTGGGCTGTTGGTCCTGCTGCTCGTCGCGCTGCTGACGCTGCTGCCGTGCGCGGGCCAGGCGAAGGCGGTGGACGGCTCCGGCCATCCGACGGCGGCCGCGGCCCCGGCCGGCTCCGTCACCGTGGTCAGCGTGGTCAGCGTCCAGGTCGCCACCGGGCACGCCTCCTACACCGGCCGTGCCGCGAAGGTCGCCAAGTCCGCGAACCCCTCGGACCACCACCGGACGGCCGAGGAGCAGGGGCACTGGATCCTCTGCACCGCCGACGGCCAGCCGCCGCGCAACAACGGCTGCTCCAGCCACCCGTACTGCCCGCAGGACGCCCAGCTGCCGAACCCGCCGCCGCAGCCGCAGCCCGCCGTGTCACCGCTGACCCCGACCGCGCCCGACGCGCAGCCCCGGGTGGTGCCCGCCGGCCTGCTGGACGGCGCGCACCCGGTTCCCGACCTGCACGAACTCCAGGTCCACCGGTCCTGAGCGGAACCCACCGCCGGCGCAGCCGCCGACGGATCCGTCCCTCCTCTCACTCCACCTGACCGCCGCCACCGACCGGTGCGGCGGGGACAAGGACGACCACCATGGGTTCCTCCTCCAAGCAGTCCAACAAGCCCGGCGGCAAGCAGGACGGCCTCGACCGCCGTGCCCGGATCGCCGAGCTGCGCGCCGCCGAGCAGCGCCGCGACCGCCGCAACAAGATCGTCGCCTCGGTGGTGGCCGGTGTGCTGGTGGTCGGTGCGATCGCCACTGGCACCTGGATCGTCATGGACCAGAACCAGAAGAAGAAGGACAAGCAGGCCGCCGCCAACGCGGACATCCCGGGCGTGAAGACCTTCGGCGAGCTGAGCCGCACCCACGTCAAGGACAAGGTCACCTACCCGATGACCCCGCCGGTCGGCGGCGACCACAACGCCATCTGGGCGGACTGCATGGCCCACGTCTACGACCAGCCGCTCGAGAACGAGCGCGCCGTCCACTCGCTGGAGCACGGCGCGGTCTGGGTGACGTACAACAGCAAGGCCACCCCGGACGACATCAAGACCCTCTCCGACAAGGTCAAGAAGACCCCGTACTCGATGATGAGCCCGTACCCGGACGAGCAGGGCACCATCACCCTGAACGCCTGGAGCACCCAGCTGGTCGTGGACAGCGCCAGCGACCCGCGGGTGGAGGAGTTCTTCACCAAGTACGTCCAGGGCAAGCAGACCCAGGAGCCGGGCGCCTCCTGCACCATGGGGCAGATGTGACCGCCGACGCGGACCGCCCGGATCGCCCGGACGACCTGGACGGTACGGAGGACGGCGCGGCCCCGCGCCGCCGCCGCCTGTGGTGGCCGGCCGCGCTGGCCGCCGCCGTGGCGCTGGCGCTCGGGGTGCCGGCCCTGGTGGCGAGCGGGACCTCGGCGTCCGGCTCCTCCACGCTGTCCGTCCCGGCGGACGACTCCCCCGAGGCCGGGTTCGCCCGCGACATGGCGACCCACCACCAGCAGGCGGTGGACCTGTCGTTCGTCGTCCGGGACCGCACCGCCGACGAGCCGACCCGCACCCTGGCCTTCGACATCATCAACACCCAGGCCAACCAGCGCGGGATGATGATGGGCTGGCTGGACCAGTGGGGGCTGTCCCAGCACTCGACCGCCACGCCGATGGCGTGGATGAAGATGGGCCACGAGTACCAGGCCCACGACGGTTCGCTGATGCCCGGCATGGCCACCAACACCCAGATCGCGAAGCTGCGCACGCTCAGCGGGCGGGACGCCGAGGTGTTCTACCTCCAGCTGATGATCGAGCACCACAAGGGCGGCGTCGAGATGGCCCAGGGCTACGTCGACAAGGCCCGGAACGACACCGAGAAGCGGCTGGCGCAGTCGATGGTGGTCGCCCAGACCTCCGAGCTCCAGCTGATGACCGACATGCTCAAGGAGCGCGGCGCCGAACCCGGCGTGCCCGCCTCCTGAGCGGTCGCCCCGCTCGGCCTGTCCGGTCTCTTCCACCTGTTCCACCTGTTCCGCGTTCCGCGCGTTCCCCGGACGGCCGGGGCGCCGGCGGGGACGGTCCCGTACCGTCCCGGC
>NZ_JBHVEU010000489.1:0-6467 GCF_042802075.1 Kitasatospora sp. NPDC057518 | reverse complement strand
GCTCCCGGGCCCGGCGTTCCCGCGCGGGGCGGACGGGTCAGGAGCCCGCCGCCGCCACCGCGGCCCGCCGCCGTCGGCCCACCACGGCCGAGGCCGCCAGCACGATGGCTGCGGCGACCAGCGACAGGTACATCTGCTTGCGTCCGTCGGCGTCGGTGAACATGTACGCCATGACGAACCCGATCATGCCCATGGCCGTCCAGGTCAGGTACGGGTACAGCCACATCCGGACGGTGTGCCGCTCGGGCATCTCGCGCTCGATGATCCTGCGCATCCGCAGCTGGGTCGCGCAGATCACCAGCCAGACGAAGAGCGCGACGGCGCCGGAGGAGTTGAGCAGGAAGGCGAACACGGTGTCCGGCGAGGTGTAGTTGAAGAACACCGCGACGAAGCCGAAGACCACCGAGGAGAGGATCGCCACCCGCGGCACGCCGCGCGAGGTCACCGTGGCGAAGGCCTTGGGCGCGTCCCCGCGCTGGCCCAGCGAGAACGCCATCCGGGAGGCCGTGTACATCCCGGAGTTGAGGCAGGACAGCACCGCCGTCAGCACGATCACGTCCATCACCTGGCCGGCGCCCGGGATGCCGATGTGGTCCAGCACCGCCACGTACGGGCTCGCCTTGACGTCGGCGGAGTCCCAGGGCAGCAGGGTGACCACCAGCAGGATCGAGCCCAGGTAGAAGATCCCGATCCGCCAGATCACGCTGTTGGTGGCCTTGGAGACGGCCTTCTCCGGGTTCTCCGACTCGCCGGCGGCCAGGGTCACGATCTCACTGCCCATGAAGGCGAAGACCACCGTGAGCATGCCGGTGAACACCGCCCCCACCCCGTGCGGCAGGAACCCGCCGTGGCCGGTGAGGTTGCTGGCGCCGACCGCGTGGGTGCCCGGCAGCAGGCCGAAGGCGGCGAGGGTGCCGATCACCAGGAACGCGGCGATCGCGACCACCTTGATCCCGGCGAACCAGAACTCGAACTCGCCGTAGGAGGCCACCGAGAAGAGGTTGGTGGCGGTCAGCACCGCCATGACTATCAGGGCCCAGCCCCACTGGGGGACGCCCGGCACCCAGTTGTTGAGGATCTTCGCGCCGGCCGTCGCCTCGACCGCGAGCACCACCACCCAGAAGAACCAGTACAGCCAGCCGATGCTGAACCCGGCCCAGCGGCCGAGCGCCCGGTCCGCGTACGCCGAGAACGAGCCGCTCTGCGGGTCGGCCGCGGCCATCTCGCCGAGCATCCGCATCACCAGGACGACCAGCACGCCGGCCATGGCGTAGGAGAGCAGGATGCCCGGGCCGGTGGTCGCGATGCCCGCGCCGGAGCCGACGAACAGGCCGGCGCCGATCACGCCGCCGATGGCGATCATCGACAGGTGGCGGTTCTTGAGTCCGGCCTTCAGGTGGCCGTCGCCGCCGTGGCCGATCGGCCCGGTCTGGTGGGGGAGCTTGGTGGCCGTGGCCGGGGGCTTGGTGGTGTCCGCACTCATCTGGGTGCCCTGTGCCTTTCCCGCGCGGCGTGTCCCTCGGCTCGTCGCGCCGAGGGTGGGGGACTGACCCGCGCATTGCGTCGCAACCTAACTTCTACGCCCGAGTATCGGAACAATCCTTTGGTAACTGTTCGCTCAACGGACGGAAAAGGCCTGGTCGGGGTGGGTGGAAAGGTGGCATGGAAACCTCAAATCTGACGCATCGTCAGCATTCGGAAAGGTCGCCAAGCTCTGTTGGGGCTCAAATCGCCCGCGGGTGGCCGGTCAGATCGGCCGCACGTCGAGGACGGTGATCGACGCCTCGTCCGCCGGCCGCCCGGTGAGCCGGGCGGCGAGGATCCGGGGGATGTCGTCCTCCTGCGAGTATCCGGGCAGCACCGTGACTTCCGCGCGCCGTGCGCCGGGCTCGCCCCGCACCGCGTACGTCACCAGGTAGCCGTACCGCTCCGGCGGCGGCGCCTGGTCGCGTTCCCGCTGGTCCCGCCGGCCCCGCTGGTGCCCCCGGCTCCGGATGCCCATCCGCGTCGACCTCCTCGGCCCATTGTCGACGCGCTGTGGACGATCGGGGCAAACCAGAGCACAGTGGGACTCTCGGGACATGCCGTAGGAGCATCCCGAGCGTTCTCGGTGCCGGCCGGCTCCCGGCGCCGGTCAGGAGCGACCCCATGCAGACCACCTGGAAGGGGACGATCAGCTTCGGGCTGGTCAGCATCCCCGTCCACCTGTACTCCGCGACCCAGGAGCACGACGTCCCGCTGCACCAGGTGCACGCCAAGGACGGCGGCCGGGTGCGGATGAAGCGGTACTGCGAGCGGGAGGAGAAGGAGGTCCCGTACGCGGAGATCGCCAAGGGGTACGAGTCCCCCGACGGGCGGACCGTCACGCTCTCCGACGAGGACCTCGCCGACCTGCCGCTGCCCAGCAAGAAGATCATCGACGTGCTGGCCTTCGTGGACGAGGGCGAGATCGACCCGCTGATGTTCTCCAAGGCCTACTACGTGGGCGTCGCCGACAAGGCCGCCGCCAAGCCGTACGCGCTGCTGCGCGACGCGCTCACCGACTCCGGGCAGATCGCCGTCACCAAGATCGCGCTGCGTACCCGGGAGTCGCCCGCGGTGCTGCGGGTGCACGACAACACCCTGGTGCTGCAGACCTGCATCTGGCCCGACGAGGTCCGCCCGGCGGCCGGCATCGCGCCCGAGGGCGACGTCGCCGTCCGGCCGCAGGAGCTCAAGATGGCGCGGTCGCTGATGGACACCCTCTCCGAGGACTTCGACCTGTCCCAGCTGCACGACGACTACCAGCAGGCGCTGCAGCAGGTGATCACCGCGCGGCTGGAGGGCGTCGAGGTCCCGCACGAGGAGGAGCCGGGCGAGGCGCCGGACAACGTGATCGACCTGATGGAGGCGCTGCGCAGCAGCCTCAAGCAGGCCAAGGGCGGGCGGGGCGGCGGGGCCGGGGAGGCCGCCCCGGAGGAGGCGGAGCCCGCGCCGCGCAAGCGCGCCCCGGTGAAGCGGAGCGCCTCGAAGGCAGCAGCCTCCGGGAAGGCCCCCTCCGAGACGGCCGCCTCCGAGAAGTCCGCCGGGAAGACCTCCGCGAGGAGCCCGGCGGCGAAGAAGACCACCACCCGGAAGCCCTCGGCTCCCCGCAAGGCCTCCTGACCCCACCGGGGCCAGGCACCCCTCCCGTCCAGCCGTCCAGCACTGGAGGCGATCCCGATGGACCTGCTGACCTACAAGGAACTCGACGCCGAACTCGACGCCCGGGCCGAGGCCGACCCCGCGACCCGCAGGGCCCGGGGCTTCGGGCACCGCGTCTGGCACTGGCTGCTCAGCCTCAGCCCCACCGTGGTGACGTTCATGATCGCGCTCTCGATCGGCCTCTGCATGGTCGCGGTCCAGGTGAGCCTGCTGCCCGTGCTGGTGCCGATGGCGGTCTTCTGGGGCCTGACGCTCATCGCGATGGGCGGTGTGGTCGCCCGCTGGATGACCCCGGGGCCGGGCCGGCACCGGATGGCGTCCTGACCCGGCCGGGAGAGGCGCGGGGCCGGGAGGGCTCAGCCGATCCACACCGTGGTGATGTTGCAGAACTCCCGGATCCCGTGCCCGGACAGCTCCCGCCCGAACCCGGAGCGCTTGACGCCGCCGAACGGCAGCGCCGGGTGGGAGGCCGTCATCCCGTTGAAGAACACCCCGCCGGCCTGGATGTCCCGGACGAAGCGCTCCCGCTCGGCCTCGTCGGTGGTCCAGACGTTGGCGCTCAGCCCGAACGGGGTGTCGTTGGCGACCGCCACCGCCTCGTCCAGGTCGGCCACCCGGTAGACGGTGGCGACCGGGCCGAAGGTCTCCTCCAGGTGGATCCGCATCGCCGGGGTGATGCCCGTCAGCACCGTCGGCTCGTAGAACCAGCCGGTGTCCCAGCCCTCCGGGCGCCCGCCGCCGCACTCCACCCGGGCGCCGTGCACCCGGGCGTCCTCGACCAGTTCCTCCAGGTCGTCCCGGCCCTGGCGGCTGGCCAGCGGGCCGACGTCGGTGGACTCGTCCATCGGGTCGCCGACCTTCAGCGCGCCCATCGCCGCGGTGAAGGCGGCGGTGAAGCGGTCGTACACGTCGGTGTGCACGATGAAGCGCTTGGCGGCGATGCAGGACTGGCCGTTGTTCTGCACCCGGGCCCGGACGGCGGTGCGCACCGCCGCGTCCAGGTCGGCGCTCGGCAGCACGACGAACGGGTCGCTGCCGCCCAGCTCCAGGACGGCCTTCTTCACCTCGTCCGCCGCGGTGGCCGCGACCGCCCGCCCGGCCGGCTCGCTGCCGGTGAGGGTGACGGCGACGACCCGGCGGTCCCGGATCACGCCCTCCACCGCGCCCGAGCCGATCAACAGGGTCTGGAAGCAGCCCTCCGGGAACCCTGCCCGCTGGAACAGCTCCTCGATCGCCAGCGCGGTGCGCGGCACGTTCGACGCGTGCTTGAGCAGACCGACGTTGCCCGCCATCAGGGCCGGCGCGGCGAACCGGAGAACCTGCCAGAGTGGAAAGTTCCAGGGCATGACGGCAAGAACCGGACCAAGCGGACGGTAGCGGACAAAGGCGCGGGAGGCACCGGAGTCGGCGACGTCGGCCGGGGCCGGGTGCTCGTCGGCGAGCAGCTCCTCGGCGTGGTCCGCGTACCAGCGCATCGCCTTCCCGCACTTGGCGACCTCGGCGCGGGAGGCGGCGAGCGGCTTGCCCATCTCCTCGGTCATGGTGCGGGCGACCGCCTCCAGCTCCCGGTCCAGCAGGTCGGCGGCGCGGCGCATCAGTTCGGCGCGGGCGGCGAACGGGGTGCCGCGGTAGCTGTGGAAGGCGGCCTCGGCGCGGGCCAGCCGCCGCTCGATGCCGGCCGCGTCGAGCGGCTCGAAGGTCTGGACGGTCTCGCCGGTCGCGGGGTTGACGCTGGCGATGGGCATGCGGGGCTCCCAGGTGGGGTCACGGTCCGGTGCGTCTGCCCTCACACCCTCCCCGACCGCCCGCCTCCGGGCACGCCACCGCGCGCCCGGCGTGTCCCGGCGGGCGCGCGGCCCGCCCCGTCACTCCGGCAGCGACTCCACCCGGGCCGCCGCCTCCCGGGCGCGGGCCCCGGCCCTGGTCCGCGCGGCGGTGACCTGCCGGGTCGGGAAGCGGTGCAGGTACTCGGCCTCCAGCTCCCCGGTGCGCAGCGTGTGCCGCTTCAGCGCCTCCTCCGAGCCGTACAGGAACGTCTCGTGCCGCGTGCGGTGCAGCTGCTCCAGCTCGTGCAGCAGCGTGTCGTTGCCCAGGGCGTGCGCGGAGATGCCCGCGGGCCGGATGTGCGGGTCTTCGGCGTGCCGCATCTCGGTGCCTCCTCGGCGGAAGTCCCCTCCTCCAGGGTGCCCGCCGACCGCCGCCGCTGCACCCGGTCCGTCGGCGCGGATCATAGGATGAATCCTTCCGTACACGTTCAGGACCACCCCGCTAGCGCTCGGACACCCACATGCCGCTTCCCAAGGCCGAACTCCACCTGCACATCGAAGGCACCCTGGAGCCCGAACTCGCCTTCGAGCTCGCCGCCCGCAACGGTGTCGAGCTGCCGTACGCCGACACCGAGGCGCTGCGCGAGGCGTACTCCTTCAGCGACCTCCAGTCCTTCCTGGACCTCTACTACGCGCTGATGGCCGTGCTGCGGACCGAGGACGACTTCGCCGACCTCGCCGACGCCTACCTGGCCCGGGCCGCCGAGCAGGGCGTCCGCCACGCGGAGATCTTCTTCGACCCGCAGGCGCACACCGTGCGCGGGGTGCCGCTGGGCGTGGTGGTCGACGGGCTGACCCGGGCGCTGGAGCGCGCCGAGGAGCGGTACGGCATCAGCACGCAGCTGATCATGTGCTTCCTGCGGGACGAGTCCGCCGAGTCCGCGCTGGAGACCTTCGAGGCCGCCCGCCCGTACTTCGGCCGGATCGCCGGCATCGGCCTGGACTCCGCCGAGGTCGGCCACCCGCCGGTCAAGTTCCGCGAGGTGTACCGCCGGGCCGCCGAGGCCGGGCTGCGCCGGGTCGCCCACGCGGGCGAGGAGGGCCCGGCCGCGTACATCACCGAGGCGCTGGACGTCCTCGGCGTGGAGCGGATCGACCACGGGCTGCGCTGCCTGGAGGACGGCGAGCTGGTCGCCCGCCTGGTGCGCGAGCAGGTCCCGCTGACCCTCTGCCCGCTCTCCAACGTCCGGCTGCGCTGCATCGACACCCTCGCCGACCACCCGCTGCGCGAGATGCTGGACGCCGGCCTGCTGGTCACCGTCAACTCCGACGACCCGGCGTACTTCGGCGGCTACGTGGAGGACAACTTCCGCGCCGTGCGCGAGGCCCTCGCCCTCGACCAGGAGACCCTGCGCCGGCTGGCCGCCAACTCCTTCCGCGCCTCCTTCATCGGCGAGGAGCGCCGCGCCGAACTCCTCGCCGAGGTCGCCGCGTACGTCTTCTGACCTGCCGGACCGC
>NZ_JBHVEU010000488.1:0-6473 GCF_042802075.1 Kitasatospora sp. NPDC057518 | reverse complement strand
GCGGACACAGCGGTGTCGTCCCCCAGCTCAGCGACCTTCCCCCGGGGCGGTATCATCGCGGGGGGGTACGAAGGGCCGCGCCGGGTGTTCCGGCGCGGCCGTGGGCGGGTCGGCTCGTTCACACCCCATAGGGCGTCGACACCTCGTAACTCATGACGCTTCGTGGGGCGTTGACACCTGGTGGCTCGTCACACCTCGAAGGGCGTGATCGTCTGCTCGGCGCGCCCGTCGAAGACCTGCGCGGTCACCGGGTCGCCGCTGCCCCCGGAGGTGCTGGAAGTCATGGCCCAGCCGGCGGAGTTCACCACGGCCTCGTTCATCACGTCGTACGTCCACTGCTGGGCGGCCGAGCCGTCACACGCGGCGGGTGTGATCTGACCGCCGACGGAGGACGGCGCGGCCAGGCATTCGTTGCCCTCGGCGCTGCGCATGCTGCCGTCGCGGGCGAAGACGAACAGCTGGTTGCCGTTGGGCGATTCGGCGCAGCCGTAGGTGATCACGCCGGTGGCGCCGCCGCGGTCCAGACAGGCGCCGTTGGTGAAGCGCAGGGGCCACCGGGCGGACTGGCCGAGACCGGTCTCGGTGATCAGCGTGCCGTCGTCCTGCTTCTGCTGCCGGACCATGTCCTGGCAGGTGCCGCTGGTCGACGTTCCCGTGTTCTCGGCGGTGAGGGTGCCGCCGTTGCCGGTCATCTTGCCCCACCGGTTCTCGGCGTACGCGTTGTCGTCGCACACGTACCGGGAGTCGTTCCAGTCGAAGTACTCCACCCAGCTGCTCCAACTGTGCTGGATCTTCGAGGAGTTCGGCAGCAGGGCCTCGCCCAGGACGAAGCTGGTGCCGGCGGTCTCGTCGCTCACGGTGACCTTCGCCCAGTGGGTCACGGGGTCGATCTCCACGTGGAAGGCGTAGGTGTCCCCGGTGACGGGACGGCCGTGGTTGACGGTGGTGTTGGAGCACTGCAGGTGCTGACCCTCACCCTCGTTGTTCCAGCAGTGCGAGCCCTCGGTCCCGTCCTTGAACTGGAGGTCCTTGTCGGCCCAGGTCGACCAGAGGAACTGTCCGCTGTTCTGCTTGCCGAGCTGGAAGCCGGTGTAGGAGAGGTTCCCGTCGAAGTTGAACTGGTGCGCCCAGTACACGTCGCCGTCTCCCGGGCTGGTGACCACGGTGTTGCGGAAGTCGACGTCCGTCACGGTGTCGGTGGTGTTGAAGGTCCAGTCCGAATAGGCGCCGGGCGTCTGACCGGTGGCCGCGATACCGGCGGCCGCCGGCAGGGCGGACGGCGTCGGAACGGCCTCGGCCGTCACGGCTCCGGTCCAGATCCCGGAGAGGGAGAGGAGGGCGGCGACGGTCGCCGCCCAGGCGGACGGGCGGGTTCGAGGACGGGCTGGGAATGACACGTGGGGCTCCTTGGGAGAATCGGGAGAAATCGGGCGGTCGAGCATCCACAAGATTTCTCCGGTCGGAGGCGCGCGGCAATCGGAAGCACTACGGAGCGTGACGAATTTCCTGCCGGATCCACCCGAACGCCCTGGTCAGCGGGACGGTCCTGCGGGAGGTCCGGGCAGGGGCGGGCGGCGCGTGGGACGACCAACCGGACGCATCCGGCGACCGCCGTCCGGAGCATGGCCGGGCGGCGCCATGACGGTCAGTCGGGATCGTTTTCGGTCAGGTCCGTCGATGTATCGATCTGGATCTATCAGCGACCTGATCACCGCCGCTAAGGTGCGGCGCATCCCCGCTGTTACACCCTCCCCGCGCCGCACCGACGGCGGGGAGACGACCGATCGGAACGGTGTCGCCGTGACCACGATCCTCCGCAAGCTGATGACCCGTACGGGGAGGGCGGCCGCCACGGTCGCCGTGCTCGCGGCCGCCCTCACCGGCACGACGGCGGCCGGCACGGCCTCCGCGGCCTCCCCAGCCTCGGCGGCCGCCGCAGCCGGCGGCTGGAGCTGCTCCGGGGCACCCGTCCCGGCCGGCTACGTCATCACCATGTACAACGCCGGCGGCTGCAACAACCACGGCTCGTGGTACCAGCGGCCCGCGCAGGACCGCCTCTGGACCTGCTCCGGCTCGCCAATCGTCTCCGGCTACGTGCTGACCAACTACGACTCCCGGGGGTGCAGCGGCGTCGGCGCCTGGTACCACGAGCTGGTCCGCAACGGCGTCTGGACCTGCCCCTACTCGCCGATCCCGGCCGGGTACCGCAGCACCACCTACGACGCGCGCGGCTGCAGCGGCCTCGGCGCCTGGCTCACCGTGAAGATCTGAGCACCGGGAACCGCAGGACGGGACGGCGGTGGGCGACGGCGCGCGCCGAGCACGGGGGCGAACCCGCGCGCCCGCCCGACCGCCGTCCCCTCAGAACCGCAGGTCCATCCGCTGCTCGACCGCGTCGACGCCGAACTTGCGCGCCGGGCGGGAGACGGTGAGCTCGAACCCGGCCGTCGCGTAGAGGTGGTGGGCGGCGCCGAGTCCCTCGACCGTCCAGAGCAGCACGCCCTCGTACGCACGGGCCCGGGCCTCGTCCAGGGCCGTCTCCAGCATCCGGCGGCCCAGCCCCCGGCCCCGGGCGTCCGGGATCGGCTCCAGCCCGCGCGTGCTGCTGTACCTGTTCGGGTCGAAGGAGCAGCTGGTCCGGGAGGTCCTGGCGGTCGGACGGGCCGAGCAACTGGCGCTGCTGGAGCGGTCCGAGGCCGAGGGCGGCAGCGCCCGCGAGACCCTCGACCTGCTCTGGGAGTGGCTGACGCAGCCCGAACACCGAGGGGCGCTGCGGCTGTTCTTCGAGGGGTACGTCCGCGCCTTCGGCCGGCGCGAGCCGTGGCCGGACTTCGGCACCGCCTCGCTGGAGGAGTGGCTGCCACCGCTGGAACGCGTCCTCGACGGCACCCGGGCGAACCCCACCGTGGTGCTCGCCGTCCTCCGCGGCCTGCTGCTGGACCTGCTCGCCGGGGTCGACGACGAGTCCGACAGCTCCGACAGCTCCGACGGGTCCCACGCCCGGCGCGTCCACGCCGCCTGGCACGCCTTCCTCGACGCCGCCCTCGCCTGAGCCCCGGCCCGGGCGACGGATCCCGTCGGCCGACAGATGTCGCGCACCGGCGGATGCCGCGGTCCCGACGGCCGCACCTCCGGCCGGGTCCGTCCCCTGCGCGGACCCGACCGGCAGCCCATGCGGCGCGTACGGGACTGACGCGTACGCCTGTCCCGTGCCGTGGGGATCGAGCCTAGGCAGGGGCGCTTACCGATCGCTTACCAATCACTGACGGCTGCGGCCCTCGACCGGTACGGCCGCGGCAACGACCCCGGCCCGGCCGCTACCGGACGTCGCTCAGCTCCCGCGCCTCCGTGAGCACCCGCGCGGCCGACTCCGGCAGCCCGGCCGCCTCGTAGGCCCGGCCGAGCGCCCGGAGCGCCTCCGCGAGGAAGGAGCGCCAGCCGCGGGCGCGCCACACCAGCACGGACTCCTCCAGGTGGGCGACGGCCGAAGCGTGGTCCCCCGCCGCCAGGTCCAGCTCCCCGAGGATGCCGAGGGCCTGGGCGAGGTGGTGCCCCAGGTCGAAGCGGCGGGCGATGGCCAGCGCGGCCTCGGCCGTCTCCCGGGCGCGGCCGTCGCCGGTGGCCGCGTACAGCGTGGCCAGGTACAGCAGCGAGAACGCCTCCACGTAGCGGTCCTTGAGCGAGCGGGCCATGGCGAGCGAGCGCAGGAGCAGCTCGCCGCCCCGCTCCACCTGGCCGGCCCGGCCGTGGGCGGCTCCCAGGAACTGGATCGCGGTCGCCTCGAAGCGGGTGTTGCCGATCAGCCGCGCCAGCCGCAGCGTCTCGGTGAGGTGCTCGATCGTGCGGTCGAGGTCCGTCTCCCCGTGGGCGATGGCGATGATCTGGTGCGCCCGGGCCTCGCCGCCCGGGTGGTCGTGGGCGGTGGCGAGGTCCAGGGCACGGTGGCCGGCGTCCAGGGCCTCCTCCGCGCGGCCCTGGGCGACCAGGCTCCAGGCCGTCAGGACGAGGGCGTCGGCGGCCCCGCGCTCCTCCCCGACCTCCTCGAACAGGCGCCGCAGGTGCCGCGCCCGCTCCTCCAGGGCGACCATCGTCTGGGCGCCGTCCGCCAGGTCGACGGCCGTGCCGGAGCCGTCGGCCGGGGTGGTCCAGGTCGTCACCTCGATCAGGCCGCGGGTGAGCACGGCGGTGCCCAGGCCGTCACCGGCCGACCGGCAGGCCTGGAGGACGGCCAGGTGGGTGGTGCGCCACTCGTCGTACAGGCCGCGCACGTCGCAGTACTTCTCCTGGCAGGCGGCGAGGTCCCAGGCCACCGGCACCATGCGCAGCGCGGCGGCCTGCCGGGCGCTCGCGTCCAGGGCCGGCTGCTCGGCGTCGAACCAGGCCATCGGGTCGTCCAGCAGCGCCGCCGCGACGCCGGACGGCATCGGGTGGCGCGGCGCGGTGCCGTGGATCGGCGCGAAGCACGGCCCGGGCACCTGGTCGGCCGCCTGCTCGGCCAGCCAGAGCCAGGCGCCGAAGGCCCGTCCGAGCGCGGCGGTGCGGGCGGCCGGCTCGTCCGCGGCCTCGGCGTGCTCGCGCGCGTACAGCCGGACGAGGTCGTGGAAGCGGTAGCGCAGGTGCGGCTCCGTGCCGGTCTCCTGGAGGAGCTGGGCGTCGATCAGCTCCTCCAGCTGGCGCTCGGCCCGCTCCGGCGGGATGCCCGCCACCGCCGCCGCGACCCACGGCGCGAAGTCGGGCGCGTCGAGCAGTCCGAGCAGCCGGAACGTCCGGCGGGTCGGCTCCGGCAGCCGGGCGTAGCCGACGGCGAAGCCGGCCCGTACGGCCAGGTTCCCCGCGGCCAGTTCGTCGAGCCGGCGCCGTTCGTCGCGCAGCAGGTGCGCGAGCCGGGCCAGGGTCCAGCGCGGCCGGGCGGCCAGCCGGGCCCCGGCGATGCGGACGGCCAGCGGCATGCCGCCGCACAGCTCGACGATCTGGGCGGCGGCCACCGGCTCGGCGGCGACCCGGCGGTCCCCGAGGATGCGGCGCAGCAGCGTCCGGGCGTGGGGCGCGTCGAGTTCGTGCAGGTCGACGAGGTGCGAGCCGGGCAGCGCCGTGAGCGCGGCGCGGCTGGTGACCAGGACGGCCGGGCGGTCCGGCCCGTGCCCGGCCGGGTCCGCCGGGGTGCCCGGGAGCAGCGGGCCGATCTGCTGCTCCCCGGCGGCGTTGTCGAGCAGGACGAGCGTGCGGCGGCCGGCCAGCAGCGTGCGGTACAGCGCGGAACGCTCCTCCAGGGAGGCCGGGATCTCCCGGGGGTCCGCGCCCAGGGCGCGCAGGAAGGCGGCGAGGACGCCGGCCGGGTCGGCGGGCGTCTCGTCGGCCCCGCGCAGGTCCGCGTACAGCCGGCCGTCCGGGTAGTCGACGGCGGCGCGGTGGGCGCTGTGGACGGCCAGCGCCGTCTTGCCGATGCCGCCCATCCCGGCGATCACCGGCACCCGGCCGGCCGCCAGGGCGTCCAGGACGAGCCGCACCTGCTCGTCACGACCGGTGAAGTCCGGGATGTCACGCGGGAGTTGGGAAGGCACCCGGGAGCACCCCGGAACGGCTCGGGCATCCTCCCGGTCGTGCGCCAGCAGCGCCAGGAAGACGCCCTGCACCTGCTCGCCCGGCTCGATCCCCAGCTCCTCGGACAGCCGCCGGCGCAGCGCCTGGAAGCGGCGCAACGCCTCCGCCGCCCGCCCGTCCGCCGCCAGCAGCTCCAACAGGGCGGCCTGCACCGGCTCGTCGTACGGGTACTCCTCGGCGAGCGCCGTCAGCGCGGGAACGGCCGTCCGGGCCGCCCCGTCCGCCTGCGCCGCCCGGGCCAGGGCCAGGGCCGTGGCACGCACCTCGTCCTCCACGGCGGCCACCAGCGGGTCCTCCCGGTTCACCCGCTCCAGCCCGGCCAGCACCGGCCCGCGCCGCAACCCGATCGCCCCGGCCACGTCCCCGTCGGCGGCGAACCCGCGGAACCGCCCGAGGTCCACCGCACCCGGCCCGGTCACCAGCCGGTACCCCTGGGCGTCCGACTCCAGCACCACCGACTCGTCCCCGAACCCGCCGAGCCAGCCGCGCAGCCGCGACATCCCGGTGTGCACCGCACCCCGGCCCACCCGGTCCGCCTGCCCCGCCCACACCAGCTCCAGTAGCCGCCCCACCGACAGCCGCTCCCCCTCCGCCAGCAGCAGGACCCCCAACAGCCCCCGCAACACGGCAGCCCGCGGCAACGCCTGCGGCACGGAGTCCACAGCGACCGCCAGAGGCCCCAACAGCCCGAACGTCATCTTCATCCGCTGCATCCGCTTCAGTCCCTCAGAGCCCACGACCGCCCTCGGCCCGCCCACGACCCTAGTACGGACACGGCCCGACCGGCATTCACCAGCCCTCCCCGGACCGGGGCGCCCTACCTCTCACGCGAACGACGAAACGGCAAGGCGTGGCTGCCGGGCCCGTGACTG
>NZ_JBHVEU010000487.1:0-6479 GCF_042802075.1 Kitasatospora sp. NPDC057518 | reverse complement strand
GCCTGACCGCATGACCGGCCCGTGCCCGCCGAGGCCACCGCGCTTCGGCGGGCACGGGCCCGCCCGGACGGCGCCCCGGACGGCCCTGGGCCCTACGATGGCGCCATGAGTGGGAGCCTTCAGGTGTCAGGTGCGCACCATGCGCAGGAGCGACGGGACGACGAGCGGCTGGAGGCCGCGGCCGGCATCCTGGCGCTGCTCGCGGACCGCACCCGGCTCGCGCTGCTCCAGCGGCTGAGCGCCGGCGAGGCCGACGTGACCACGCTCACCGAGGCGGCCGGAGCCCCCCGGACGTCGGTCAGCCAGCACCTCGGCAAGCTCCGGCTGGCGGGCCTGGTCACCACCCGCAAGGACGGCCGGCGCGTCGTGTACGCGCTGCGCCACGGCCATCTGCGCCGGCTGGTCGACGAGGCGCTGAGCGTCGCCGACCACCAGATCGGCGAGCTCCCGCCGCACGACTGAGCGGATCCGTACCGGCCCGTGCCCTCCGGGGTGCGGGCCGCTTTCCCGGCGCCGCCTTCCCCTCGCCGCCTTTCGGGCCGCTTTTCCGGTCAACATGTGCACATGCGTGCACATGTTGACCTATCCTGGACGTGTCGTCCTACCGCGTCCAGTCCGAGCGGGGTCCTCATGCTCTCCGTGCTGCGCAACCGCACCTATCTGCACCTGTTCGCCGCCCAGATCGTCGCCCTGGTGGGCACCGGCCTCGCCACCGTCGCGCTCGGCCTCCTCGCCTACGACCTCGCCGGGGCGGGCGCCGGATCGGTGCTCGGCACCGCGCTGGCGATCAAGATGCTCGCGTACGTCGGCATCGCCCCGGTGGTCACCGCGCTGGCCCACCGCATCCCGCGCCGGCGGCTGATGGCCGCCTCCGACCTCACCCGGGCCGCCGTCGCCCTCACCCTGCCCTTCGTCACCGAGGTGTGGCAGGTCTACGTCCTGATCTTCGTCCTGCAGTCCGCCTCGGCGGCCTTCACCCCGGCCTTCCAGTCGGTGATCCCCGAGGTGCTGCCCGAGGAGCGCGAGTACACCCGCGCCCTGTCGCTGTCCCGGCTCGCCTATGACACCGAGAGCCTGGTCAGCCCGGTACTGGCGGGCGCCCTGCTCGCGCTGATCAGCTACAACTGGCTGTTCTGGGGAACCGCCGCCGGGTTCCTCGCCTCCGCGGCCCTGGTGCTCTCGGCCGTGCTGCCCAAGCCGCTGCGGCCGGAGCCGCTTCGGTCGGTGCGGGAGGGGGCCGGCGACGGCGTCCTCGCCAGGTCCGTCCGCGGCACCCGGCTGTTCCTCGCAGTGCCCCGGCTGCGCGCGATGCTCGCCCTGGACCTCGCGGCGGCCGCCGCCAGCGCCATGGTGATCGTCAACACCGTCGTCTACGTCCGCGGCCAGCTCGGCCGCCCCGCCACCGACGTCCCGATCGCGCTCGGCGCCTACGGGGCCGGGTCGATGGCCGTGGCGCTGCTGCTGCCCCGGGTGCTGGACCGGGTGCCGGACCGGATCGTCATGCTCCCGGCGGCCTTCGGCATCGTCGGGCTCTTCGCCCTGCTGGCCGTGCTCACGGCCGCCGGGCCGGGCGCCTGGCGCTGGCCCGTCCTGCTCGCCGTCTGGGCCGTCCTCGGCGCGGCCGGCTCGCTGATCCTCACCCCCACCGGCCGCGTCCTGCGCGACTCGGTGGCCGCCGAGGACCTGCCCGCCGTCTTCTCCGCCCAGTTCTCCCTCTCGCACGGCTGCTGGCTGCTCACCTACCCCCTGGCCGGCTGGCTCGGCGCCACCCTGGGCCTCACCGCGGCCTCCGTCGCCCTCGGCGCCGTCGCCCTGGCCTCCGGCCTGCTGGCCGCCCGCGCCTGGCGCGGGGTGCCGGGGGCGACGGCCGCGGCCACGGTCGCGGCGAGCGGGAAGCGGGGCGTCGCCGTCACCCGCTGACCGGACGGGCAGCCAGGGGCCGGGGTTCGCCGGGGCCGGTCGAGCCCCCGCGCGCTTTTGTCATGCGCAAGTTTGACGGGGTGTTACCAGCAGGTAGTCTCTGGGTGTCTCGTAGGCGAACAGCACGACGCCTGCCACGTTCTGAAGGATCCTCACGTGTACCGACCCGGCTCCCGCCGACCCCGCCGCGCCCTGCGCGGCGCCCTCGCCGCCGTCGCGGCCAGCACCCTGATCAGCGTCCTGTCGGCCGCGCCGTCCCACGCCGCCCCCGCCCCCGCACAGGGCGCGGACACCACCCACATCGACGCCGTCGAGCAGGTGCTGCGCCAGGTGTCGCCCGGCCTGGAGGGCACCGTCTGGCAGCGCACCGACGGCAACGCCCTGGCCGGCGCCGACCAGGCCGGCGGCCCCGCGAACTGGCTGTTCCAGACGCCCGGTTGCTGGGGCGACGCCACCTGCGCCGACCGGCCCGGCACCCGCGCGCTGCTCGCGAAGATGACCGCCGACGTCTCCGCCGCCACCCGGACCGTCGACGTCTCCAGCCTCGCGCCGTTCCCCGACGGCGGGTTCGAGGACGCCCTGGTCGCCGGGCTCAAGGCCTCGGTCGCCGCCGGGCACCGCCCGGTGGTGCGCATCCTGGTCGGTGCGGCGCCGCTGTACAACGCCAACGTGCTGCCGTCGCGGTACCGGGACGACCTGGTCGCGAAGCTCGGACCGGCCGCCTCGTCGGTCAGCCTCAACATCGCCTCGATGACCTCCTCGCGCACCGCCTTCTCCTGGAACCACTCCAAGCTCCTGGTGGTCGACGGACGCACCGTCCTCACCGGCGGCATCAACGGCTGGAGCAAGGACTACCTCGACACCTCGCACCCCGTCTCGGACGTCGACCTCGCGCTCGCCGGCCCCGCCGCGACCTCCGCCGGCCGCTACCTGGACACCCTCTGGGAGTGGACCTGCGGCCGGACCGGCCTCCTCGACAACGCGTGGTTCGCCTCCTCGGACGGCGGCGCCTGCCGCCCGTCGATCGAACGCGAGCTCAACCCGTCCGCCCCCGCCGCCGGGAACGTCCCGGTGATAGCCGTCGGCGGCCTCGGCGTCGGCATCAAGGACGCGGACCCCTCCTCCGGGTACCGGCCCGGTCCCGTCCCCGGGGCGGCGGATGCCAAGTGCGGCCCGCTGACCCTGCACGACAACACCAACGCCGACCGCGACTACGAGACCGTCAACCCCGAGGAGAACGCCCTGCGCGCCCTGGTCGGCAGCGCCCAGCGGCACATCGAGATCTCCCAGCAGGACCTGAACGGCACCTGCCCGCCGATCTCGCACTACGACTCCCGGCTCTACGACACGCTGGCCGCCAAGCTGGCCGCCGGGGTCAAGGTGCGGATCGTGGTCAGCGACCCGGCCAACCGGGGCACCGTGGGCAGCGGGGGCTACTCGCAGATGAAGTCCCTCGCCGAGATCAGCGACGTCCTGAAGGCCCGGCTCACCGCGCTCACCGGCGACCGGGGCAAGGCCGACGCGGCCCTCTGCGGCAACCTCCAGCTCGCCTCCTTCCGTGCGGCCCCCACCGCCGCCTGGGCCGACGGGCACCCGTACGCGCTGCACCACAAGCTGGTCGCGGTCGACGACTCGGCCTTCTACATCGGCTCGAAGAACCTGTACCCGGCCTGGCTGCAGGACTTCGGCTACATCGTCGAGAACCGCAACGCGGCCGCGCAGCTCGACCGCGACCTGCTCGGCCCCGAGTGGAAGTACTCGCAGGCCGCCGCGACCGTCGACTGGTCCACCGGGACCTGCCGTGCCTGAGGTCGAGGCCTGAGGTCCGACGCCTGATGGCCGGCCGGCGGGTTCCCTGCTCAGGCCGCCCGGGGCGGGCGCTGCTCACTGCGGCGCCCGCCCCGCTCTGCTCTCACCCGGGGGGCTCCCGCCGTCTCCCGGTCGGGAGTCGCGGGAGCTACGCCCGCACGAACCCGTGGCTGCGCTCCACCTTCGCCACGTGCAGTGTGTAGTTCTGGTACCAGTCGGCCCGCCCGCGCTTCTGCGCGGCGCGGTGCTCGGCGTTGGTCCGCCACTCCGTGAGGGCGTCGGCGTCGCGGAAGTACCCGACGGTGATGCCCAGTCCGCCGGGCGTCTGCGCGTGGTCCATCCCCAGGTACCCGGGGATGTCGTTCACCAGCTCTTCCATGCGGGCGTTGGTCTCGCTGTAGTCGCTCTGGTCCTGCGTCCGGACCGTGGTGAAGACGGCGACGTAGTACGGGGGTTCAAAGGCCTGGACGGGTGCGACGGGTGCTTCGGAGTGATCACTCATGCCGCCACCGTAGGGCGGCACGCGTCCGGTGATCCAGTGTCTTTACCGAACGGTGGAACAAGGGTTCGGGATCTTGACCGAAGCCGTCCGGGCCCTCCCGCGGCGGCCCGGACGGCGCGGTACGCGGCTGCTCAGAGGCCGAAGCGGGCCCGGTGGGTGGCGGGGACCAGGTCGGCGTACTCGGGGTGCTTGGTGATCCAGCCGCGGATGAAGGGGCAGTAGGGGAGGACGGCGAGGTGCTGGTCGCGTGCCGTGTCCAGGGCGGCGCGGGCCAGTCGGCCGGCGAGGCCTCGGCCCTCGAAGCGGGGGTCGATCTCGGTGTGGATGAAGGCAATCTCGTCGCCGGAGCGGTGGTACTCGGCGAAGCCGGCGAGTTCGCCGCCGTCGTGGATCTCGAAGCGGGACTTCTCGGTGTTGTCGGTGACGGTCTGCTCCACGGTTCCTCCTCGGGTGCGGCGGGTCGCCTCGGCGGACGACCGCTGGTGGCCGGCGCCGCTGTCAGCAGTATAGTTGAATCCTCAACATTTGTCTGCCGCGACGCGCGGGGCGGGTGGGTGTGGGCGGTCTCAGCCCGAGACGGTCCGCCCGGTGCGGTACGGCGCCAGGAACGCGGTCAGGGCGGAGAGCATCGCCTCCGGGGACTCCTCGGCGGGGTAGTGGCCGCACTCGGGGAGGACCAGGGTCTCCACGTCGTCGGCGGCCAGCCGCATCGTCGCGCCGACCGAGGCGCCGAGGTTCGCCGCTCCGCCGATCGCCAGGACGGGGAGGGAGAGCCGTCGGGCCGCGCGCTGCCGGTTCTGGGCGATGGTGGTGTCCAGTGCCCGGTAGAACTCGAAGCTGCAGCGCAGCGCCTGCGGATCGGCGGCGAGGATGTCGACGTAGTGCCGGACGGCGTGGTCGGGCAGGGGCTTCGCGGACTTGGTGGCGAACTGGTGGCCGAAGTAGAGGTGCTCCCGCCCGGCGACCAGCTGCTCGTTGACGTCGGCGAGGCGGTTGAAGGCGAAGTGCCAGAGCCGGTCGTTGGCCTCCTGGCTGCCGAAGAGCGGCGGCGTGGGGGAGAGCCCGGGGATCGCGGCCTCGGCGACGGCCAGGCGTTCGAGCCGGTCGGGGTGGTCCGCGGCCAGGGCGTAGCCGGTCCACATGCCGACGTCGTGTCCGACCATGGCGAACCGGTCGTGCCCGAGCGCGTCCATGAGCGCCACCAGGTCGCGGGCGAGCGTGCCGGTGTCGTACCCGTCCAGGGGCTTGTCGGACAGCCCGACGCCGCGCGGATCGACGGCGACGACCTGGAAGTCCCGTGCCAGCACGGGCATCAGGAGGCGCCAGGCGTACCAGGTCTGCGGCCAGCCGGCGAGCAGCAGCAGCGGCGGGCCCTCGCCGCCGGTGACGGCGTGCAGGCGCAGGTGCCCGGTGTCGACGTACCGGCTGGTGAAGGTCCGCGCGAATCCGGCCGGGAGGTTCGGCGCCCCGGCGACGGAGCCGGGGTCTTCGGGCGTGGGCAGGGGGGTGGGCGACTGGCTCATGATCTTTCCTTTCGCGGTGCCGGCTGATCTGGCCACTGGCCGTCACGGTAGCCATCTTGGACTGATCGGTCAAAGATTGTTTGACCGATCGGTCCAAGACGCGGGTAGGCTCATGGCAGACGGGTGAAACAGGAGGTTTGTGCGGTGTCCGGACGGAAGCAGTTCGACGTCGGGGAGGCCCTCGACCGGGCCATGCGGGTGTTCTGGCAGCGCGGGTACGCGGACGCCTCGCTGGACGCCCTCGGCTCCGCCACCGGCCTCGGCCGGGGCTCCCTCTACGGCACCTTCGGCAGCAAGGACGCCCTGTTCCACCAGTGCCTCGACCGCTACGCGGCGCTCTACGGCGCCCGGTACGAGCAGGCGTTCGCCGCTCACCCCGGTGACCCGGTCCGCGCCGTCGAGGCGTTCTTCGACGTCGTCCTGGACCGCATCGCCGACCCGTCGGTCCCCGCCGGGTGCCTCGTCGCCCAGTCCGCCGCGCAGTCGCCGACGCTGACGGAGGAGAGCGGCGCGCGGGTGCGCGGCCTCCTCGACCTGCAGCACCGACGGGTCCGCGCCGCGCTGGCGGACTCCCCGGCCGACGCCCGGACGCTCGACGAGCTCGCCACCTTCGTCGTCGCCGTCAACCAGTCGCTGGCCGTCCTGAGCCGGGCCGGCACCCCGGACGCCGAGCTGCGCTCCGTGGCCCGGCTGGCCTGCGCGACGGTGGCGGACTCCCTCACCCC
>NZ_JBHVEU010000486.1:0-6487 GCF_042802075.1 Kitasatospora sp. NPDC057518 | reverse complement strand
CCAGGATCCTGGTCGGCGGCCGATCGGCGTTTCCGGGCGCTCGCCCGTACGGTCAGCGCGACCCGGGGCCGTCCTCGGCGGCGGGGCCGTCCTTCCCGGCGGTCGGGGACCCGTCCGTCGACTCGGCGACGGCCTCCGGGCCGGAGCCGTTCACCGGCGTGGAGGCGGCGTGCGCGCCGGCCGGCCGGGGCTCCTGCGGGGCCGGGGGCTCGACCAGCCACTCCGGGTTGCTGTGCCGGCGCCACCACTGCCAGGCCACGATGCCGCCGCCGATCGCCAGCAGGCCGGCCACGGCGAGGCCGGTGGCCAGGCGGTTGCACTGCTCCTTCCTGGCGTTCCGGGCGGCCAGCTCGCTGATCTCGGCCGAGCTGACGTTGCCCTGGAGGGCGGTCAGCGCGGCGGCGCCGCGGGCCTGGGCCTCGTGGGCGACCGGGCCGACGGTGGCGCGGGCCTCCTCGACCGCCTGGGCGACCCTGGGGCCGACGGTGGCGCGCGCCTGGTCCGCGGCCCGGGCGGCGGACAGGCGGGCCGCCAGAGCGGCCTCCTGGGCCCGGTGGAGGGCCTTCAGGGTGTTCTGCTGGGCCTCCGGCGGCAGGTTGGCGAAGGCCTGGCCGAACTGGGGGGCGAGGTGCCGGTCGTACTGGCAGCGGAGGTGGTGGGCGGCCTGTGCGGCCTTCGGACCGAAGGCGTCCAAGGCGGGGCCGAGGCGCTGCTTGGCGCCGTCCGCGAACTGTGCGGCGGTGTCCCGGGTCCTGGTGGCCGTCTCACGGGCCGAATCCGAAAAGCTCACGAGTCTCTCCTCCTGGGTGGTGTCCTTTATGCACATATCCACCTGAATGCTGATCATGCATGCTGATTTGTCCGGAGGCATGTCGGGGTGGGCCGTACGCGGGGCCCCTGCCGGGGCGGGCCGGACGGGGCGGGCGTGAGGACAGGGCCCCCGGCGGGGCGGAGAAAGCCGGGTCCGGCTGTGGGGGAGCCGGTCCGGGGGCGGGGGCGCGGCAGTAGGCTGGCGGTTTCGGAGGTCGTGTACGGGAAGGGGACCCGCTGATGCTCCCGGACGAGCCGAGGCCGTCGGTCGACCGGTCCCCGGAGGCCGGACCGCCCGACTGCTACCGGCACCCGCAGACCCCCACCGGGGTCTCCTGCACCCGCTGCGAGCGGCCGATCTGCCCGCAGTGCATGGTGACCGCCTCGGTGGGCTTCCAGTGCCCCGAGTGCGTCGGCAACGGCCACACCGGGTCGCGGCAGGCGACCACCCGGTTCGGCGGGGCCCTGGCCGCCGACGGCGGGCTGGTCACCCGGGTGCTGATCGGGCTCAACATCGTGGTCTGGGTGCTGGCCGCCTTCGTGCTCACCCCGCGGCTGGGCCAGACCTGGTCGCTGTTCAGCGCCGGGCGGGACATCCTCGGCGGCCCGGCGGGCATCGCCGACGGCCCGGACCAGTGGTACCGGCTGCTGACCGCCACCTTCCTGCACCTGGAGTGGTGGCACGTCGGGATGAACATGCTGGTGCTGTACTGGCTCGGCCCGTCGCTGGAGGAGGCGCTCGGCCGGCTCCGCTTCCTGGCCCTCTACCTGGTCTCCGGCCTGGGCGGCAGCACCTTCGCCTTCCTGGTGGCCGGCGGCTGGATGAACTCTGTGGGCGCCTCCGGGGCGGTCTTCGGGCTGATCGGCGCCACGATCGTGCTGCAGCTGCGGAACAGGGGCCCGCTCGGCCCGGCGATGGCGTTCCTGGTCTTCAACCTGGTGGTCACCTTCTCCCGACCGGGCGTCGACTGGCGGGCGCACGTCGGCGGCCTGCTGCTCGGCTCGCTGACGGCGGTCGGCCTGATGTACGCCCCGCGCGAGCGCCGTGGCCTGGTGCAGGGGCTGACGGTGGCGGGCGCGGTGGCGGTCGAGGCGGGGATGCTGCTGGCCGGGACGGCCCTCTACGGGGCCTGACCCCTCGGACGTTTGTCCACAGCGGGTGCGGGGTTGTGCACAGGCTGTGCGACCACCCGGGTGTGGACTGGTGTTCTACGCGTGTCCTGCTGTGCGGTTCTCCCGTTCCCGGGGAGTTGTGCACAGCTGTGGACGGGCCCGCCGGGGAAAGTTATCCACAGGCCCGGGGGACTTTTCCCCAGTGTGGATAACCATGTGGATAAGCCCGACAGTCCGATGGTGGGGATAACCGACCGGATTCCGGTGCGCTCCCGCCCGGCTCCGGGCACGCCTGACCGCCGCCCCGGGACGAGCGATCCGGAGCGGCGGGAAACGGCTCGAAGCCGAGCCTCAGGACGGGCGGAGCGTCACTTCCACTGGGTGGAGACGCCGAAGCCGGCGGCGATGAAGCCGAAGCCGACCAGGATGTTCCAGTTGCGCCAGCTCTCGACCGGGTAGGTGCCGCTGGTCACGTAGTAGGTGACGATCCACACCAGGCCGATCAGGAACAGCGCGAGCATCAGCGGCGCGACCCAACCACGGCCCGAACTGATCTTCACCGCGGCCGTGGTCGGCGGGGTGTAGTCGGACTTCTTGCGGAGTCGAGACTTCGGCACGAGGAGCTCTCCTGTCGATGCGCTGTGAGACCGCGCAGGGTGCAGCGGGTGGAATCGGCCGCGGTCGGCTGTGGAGAAACGTCCTGGGGACCGCTCCGCCACATGCCACCGGCGTCCGTTAGCGTAGTGGCTCGGCGGGTCTAGAGGAGATAAGGGTACGGTGACTAATTTGTCGATTCCCCCTGAGCCGGCCCGTACCCGCCGTTCCGGCACCCGAATTGTCGGACGTGCCCTGACCTGCGCCGTCTTCGCGCTCGCCGGACTGCTCTTCTACATCAGCGCGCAGACCGCCCGCGGCACCGACCTGCGGACCGACAACTCGTTGCTCAGCCTCGGCGACGTGGTCCGCCAGCGCAGCGCCCAGAACCAGCAGGCGCAGTCCCAGCTCGCCGACCTCCAGGCCCGCGCCCAGCAGCTCACCGAGCAGCAGGGCCACGACCCCGCCAACGCCGCGCAGCTGGGCGGCCTGCGCTCCGGCGCGGCCCTGGAGCCGCTCCAGGGCGGCGGCCTGACCGTCACCCTCAACGACGCCCCGCCGAACGCCACCGCGCGCATCCCGGGGGTGCCCGAGCCCGGCGTCAACGACCTGGTCATCCACCAGCAGGACATCCAGGCCGTCGTCAACGCGCTGTGGCGGGGCGGCGCCGAAGGGGTGCAGGTGATGGACCAGCGGCTGATCTCCACCAGCGCCGTCCGCTGCGTCGGCAACACCCTGCTGCTCCAGGGCCGGGTCTACTCCCCGCCGTACGTGGTCAGGGCGGTCGGGCGGACGGACACCCTGCGCTCGGCCGTCGAGGCGGACCCGACGGTCCGCAACTACCTTCAGTACGTCCAGGCGTACGGGCTGGGCTGGAAGGTCCAGGAGAGCGGCGAGCTGAGCCTGCCCGGCTACTCCGGCACCACCGAGCTGCGTTCGGCGGGCGGCCAGCAGTAGCGGACCGGCCCCGCGGGCGCGCACGGCGGGTCTACTCTTTAACCCAGTCCGCTACGTCGAGGGAGCACCATGTACGGCTGGATCTGGCGTCACCTCCCGGGGAACACCCTGGTCCGGGCCGTCATTTCGCTGCTCCTCGTGCTGGGGATCGTCTACCTCCTCTTCACCTACGTCTTCCCGTGGGCGGAACCGCTGCTCCCCTTCGGCGACGTCACAGTGGACGGCGGCGACGGCGCCGCGACCGGCTGAGCCGGCGGGCCCGGCACTCCCTTCCCGCACCGCACCCCACGGAGACCACGCGCGCATGACGACCCGGCCGACCACTCCGCCCCGCATCCTGGTGGTGGACAACTACGACAGCTTCGTCTTCAACCTGGTCCAGTACCTGTACCAGCTCGGCGCCACCTGCGAGGTGGTGCGCAACGACGAGGTGACCGTCGAGCACGCCGTCCGCCGCTCCGGCGACGAGGGCTTCGACGGGGTGCTGCTCTCCCCCGGGCCCGGCGCCCCGGAGGAGGCCGGGGTCTGCATCGAGATGGTGCACCACTGCGCGCGGATCGGGCTGCCGGTGTTCGGCGTCTGCCTGGGCCTCCAGTCGATCGCGGCCGCGTACGGCGCCGTGGTCGGCCGGGCGCCCGAGCTGCTGCACGGCAAGACCTCGCCGGTCGAGCACGAGGACGGCGGGGTGTTCGAGGGCCTGCCCTCGCCGCTGACCGCGACCCGCTACCACTCGCTCGCGGTCGAGCCGGCCACCGTGCCGGCCGAACTGGTGGTCACCGCGCGCACCGGGAGCGGCGTGATCATGGGGCTCAGGCATCGTGAACTGCCGGTCGAGGGCGTGCAGTTCCACCCCGAGTCGGTGCTCACCGAGGGCGGGCACCGGATGCTCGCCAACTGGCTCGCGGAGTGCGGCTTCCCGCAGGCGGTCGACCGGTCGGCCGGGCTCGCCCCGGTGATCGGCCGGGGCTGACCGGCGTGACCTCGCTGCGTCCGGAGGGGCGTTTCCAGCCGGAGGCGGACCCGTACGGCACCGCGCAGCAGTACGGCGGGCCCCGGTACCCGGGCCAGGACGACGGCACCGGCGGTGCGCCGTACCGGCAGGGGATCCCGGTGCAGACCGTGCCCGAGGACGCCTGGGGCGTGTACGAGCAGGCCCAGGAGCCCATCGTGGACGGGCCCGAGTACCCCTGGCTGCCCGACCAGACCCTCCAGCTGCGGCTGCCCCTGGACCTCGGCGCGCCGGCCGCCGAACCGGCCCCCACCGGTGGCCGGGCCGAGCGCCGCCGCGCCGCCCAGGGCCGTACCTCGCTGCGCTCCGGCAGCGGCCGGCGCCGGTCGAACGGCCGCGGCGCCGGGCGGGTGCGCCCCCGGGAGTCCGTGCTCGTGGTGGCCGCCCGGAGCGTCGGCGAGCTGTGCATCACGCTCGGCGTGGTGATGCTGCTCTTCGTCGCGTACCAGCTCTGGTGGACCAACGTGCAGGCCGACGCGGCCGCCGACGGGGCCCGCAACCAGCTGGAGCAGCAGTTCAACGCGGCCGTCGCGCCCGTCCAGCCGGGGCAGCCGGCCCCGGCGCCGGACAAGCCCGAGGTGTTCGAGCCCGGCAAGGGCTTCGCCATCATCTACCTGCCCAAGCTGGGGCTGAAGTTCCCGATCGCCGAGGGCACCTCCAAGTCGGGGGTGCTCGACAACGGCCTGGTCGGCCACTACACGGGAACCGGGATGCCGGGCGACAAGGCGGGCAACTTCGCGCTGGCCGCCCACCGCAACACCCACGGCGAGCCGTTCCGGTACATCAACCAGCTCGGCAAGGGCGACAAGATCGTGGTGGAGACCGCCGCCGGCTACTACACCTACGAGGTCACCGGGGGCATCCCGGAGACCTCCCCCAACAACGTGAGCGTGATCAAGCCGGTGCCGAACGGCGCGGGGTACGCCGGTCCGGGCCGCTACATCACCCTGACCACCTGCACGCCGGAGTTCACCTCCAAGTTCCGCCTCATCGTCTTTGGCAAGATGATCGAGGAACGGCCGCGTGCCCAGGGCAAGCCGGCCGCGATCACGGGCGGGTAGCCGCCCGGCCGCCCGGCCCGGAGGGGGAGCACCGCAGATGCAGGACGAGAGCGCGCGATCGGCCGAACCGGCGCAGGAGGCCTTCGCCCCGCCCGGGCCGCGGGCCGGGCGGGGCCGGAGCCGGGCGCTGGCCGCGCTCGGGGTCTTCGGCGAGCTGCTGATCACCATGGGCCTGGTGCTCGGCCTGTTCGTGGGCTACTCGCTCTGGTGGACCAACGTGCAGGCGGACCGCTCGGCCTCGGCGGCCGCCGACCGGCTGCGCGGCAGCTGGGCCGCGGGCCCGCGCCCCGGCCCCGGGGCGACGCCCGGCGCCGCCCCGGCCCCCGGCGCGTCCGCTGCTCCCGGCGCCCCCGGTGCCGAGGCCGGGTCCGTGCCGAAGCAGTTCGCGGCCGGGGACGACGTCGGCTTCCTGCACGTCCCGGCGATGGGCCGGGACTACCAGGTGCTGATCCGGATGGGCACCTCCACCGAGGTCCTGGACGACGGCGTCGCGGGCGTCTACGAGCAGCCGTACCGGGCCGCGATGCCGTGGGACCAGCAGGGCAACTTCGCGCTGGCCGCCCACCGGGACGGCCACGGCGCCAAGTTCCACGACCTGGACGCCGTCCACCGGGGCGACGCCGTCGTGGTCGAGACCCGGGACAAGTGGTACGTCTACAAGGTCGACAGCACCCTGGCGGAGACGTCCAAGTACGACACCGGCATCGTGGCGCCCGTCCCGGCCCGCTCCGGCTACGAGGGCCCCGGCCGCTACATCACCCTGACCACCTGCACGCCGGTGTACACCTCGCGCTACCGGATGGCCGTCTGGGGGAGCCTGGTGCGGGTGGACGACATGGACGCCAAGCGCACCCCGCCGCCGGAGCTGCGGCACTCCTGAAGCCGCCCACGGGCCTCCTGGAGCCCGTACGGAACGCCCGAGGGCCCGCCGCGTTCGTCGCGG
>NZ_JBHVEU010000485.1:0-6510 GCF_042802075.1 Kitasatospora sp. NPDC057518 | reverse complement strand
GCCGAGACGACCGCGAACAGCAGGCCGCCCGCCAGGAAGAACGGCTCGTAGCCGAAGGTCGCGAACCGGGCCATCGCGTCCAGCTCGGCCCCCGACCGGCCGCCGGTGGCCAGCGCGATCCAGTCCGGCACCGACGGCGCGGCGTGCAGCACCAGCAGCGCGGTGGTGCCCCACAGCGCGAAGCCCAGCAGCCGGGCCGGCACCCGGGCACCCCACCGCCGCACCGGCGCCAGCGCCACCGCCGCGGCCACCGCGCACAGCGGGATCGCGATCACGTCGATCACCAGCAGCGGCGTGCTGCTCCACACCGACAGCCCGTCCGGCAGCCCCAGCCGCCCGTCCGCCAGCCAGTACACGTGCACCAGCGCGAAGGCCACCGCCCACCCCGCCGCCGCGTACCCGGCGCCCCGCGCCACCCGGTTCCACCCCGTGTCCCGTGTCGTCTCCATGCCGTCCACGGTCCCGCGCCGCCCCACCCCGCCGGATCGTCCCGCGGGCGGTACCCCCTCCCCCTCCAGGGGGAAACGGTCGCCCACCCGGAAGTGCCAGCAATATGCAGCTGGTGCAGCTAAAATGCAGGCATGACAGCCATCACCATCCGCGAAGTCCCGGACCCGATCCTGGACACCCTCAAGCTGAAGGCCGCGCAGGCCGGAAAGAGCCTCCAGGCCTACCTGCTCGACCTCGTCACCCGCGAGGCGGCCACCCCGTCGCTCGCCGAGATGATGACCAGGCTCGACCGGGAGGCCCGGACCGAGATCAGCACCGCCGACATCCTCTCGGCGATCGACGAGGGCCGGGAGCGCCGGTGACCTCCACCGTCGTCGTGGACTGCTCGGCCCTGGTCCGGGCACTCGCCGACCACGGCCCGGCCGGCCACGCCGTCCGCGCCCGGCTCCGCGACCTGGATGTGCTCGCCGCCCCGGGCCTGCTCGACTACGAGCTCGTCTCGGCCCTGTTCGGCATGGTCCGGGGCGGGAAGCTCACGGCGAAGGAGGCGGAGAAGGCGATCGCCGACTACCAGGCGCTCGCCGTCACCAAGCACGAGACGCTGGTCCTCTGGCAGCGGGTCCGGGAGCTCCACCACAACATCAGCGCCTACGACGCCCAGTACGTGGCACTCGCCGAGACCCTCGCCGTCCCCCTGGTCACCAGCGACGCCCGCATCCGACGCAGCGGCGCGGCCAGGTGCGCGATCGAGGTCTTCGCCTAGTCGGCCGGCGGGGCGGGAGAACGGCGAAGCCCCCGTAGCGAATTCGCTACGGGGGCTTCCGGGTTGTGGCCAGGGCCGGGGTCGAACCGGCGACCTTCCGCTTTTCAGGCGGACGCTCGTACCAACTGAGCTACCTGGCCGTACTGCACCGTCTCTTGCGAGACGAGCGATCCCGACGGGACTTGAACCCGCGACCTCCACCTTGACAGGGTGGCGAGCTAACCAACTGCTCCACGGGACCTAGAAGTGGCGAACCACTCAGGGTCTTGCGGTCTTGCGCACTGCACTTTACTACGGTACTGCGTGCCCCCAACGGGATTCGAACCCGTGCTACCGCCTTGAAAGGGCGGCGTCCTGGGCCACTAGACGATGAGGGCTTGTGGCCTGTCCCGCTGTTCCCAGCGTTCGGGGACGTCGAGAAGCATATGGGATGCGGGGCGGATCGCCAAAACGGGTTTCGGCCGGGTGGGGGGCGGGGCCCGTGGGCGGGGGTCAGGACCAGCCCAGCTCGTCCAGTTCGTGGTCGTCGAAGCCGAAGTGGTGGGCGACCTCGTGGATGACGGTGGTGCGGACCTCCTCGACCACCTGCTCGTGGGTCTCGCAGTGGCGCAGGGTGGGGCCGCGGTAGATCAGGATGCGGTCGGGCAGGACGCCCGCGTACCACTCGCCGCGCTCGGTGAGGGGGGTCCCCTCGTAGAGGCCGAGCAGCTCGGGGTCGCTCGGGTCGGGCTCGTCCTCGACGAAGATCGCGACGTTGTCCATCATGGCCGCGAGCTGCGGGGGGATCTGGTCGAGGGCGTCGCCGACCAGCGATTCGAACTCTTCCCGGGTCATCTCCACCGGATCATTGTCCGGTGCCGGATGACGGTGTGCCAGGTGGCGGGGGCCGGTGTTTGATGGGGCTGTGACGACTTCGGAGGGCGCCGTGGACGACGCCGCGGACGGCACCGCGCCCGGGGGCACCGCGGCGGACGGCCCGGCCCGGGTGCTGCCGTCGGGCGCGGCGCCGGCCCCCGGCGGACGGCTCGGCCGGGCCCGGCCGCCGGTGCTGCGCGGGCAGGGGCGGGCGGTGGCGGTGGTCGCGCTGGGCGGGGCGATCGGGGCGGTCGTCCGGTACGCGGCCGGGCTCGGCTGGCGGACCGGGCCGTCGGCCTTCCCGTGGACGACGCTGCTGGTCAACGTGGTCGGCTGCGCGGTGATCGGGGTGTTCCTGGTGGTGATCACCGAGGGGCGCCAGGCGCATCCGCTGGTGCGGCCGTTCTTCGGCACCGGGGTGCTGGGCGGGTTCACCACCTTCTCGACGTACGCGATGGACGTCCGCCGCCTGCTGGAGGGCGGCCGGCCGGGGCCCGCCGTGGCGTACCTCGGGCTGACGCTGGCGGGCGCGCTGTTCGCGGTGTGGGCGGCGGCCGGGCTGACCCGGCGTCTGGTGCACCGGGCCGTCCGCCGCGGGGCCGAACGGGGCGCGACGGCGCCCGGTGGGGGCGCGCGGTGAGCCGGCTGAGCGGGCCGGCGCTCCGGCTGACCGTGCTGGTCGGGGAGAACGACCGGTGGCAGCACCGCCCGCTGTACAGCGAGATCGTGCACCGGGCCCGGGCGGCCGGGCTGGCCGGGGCGAGCGTGTTCCGGGGGATCGAGGGGTTCGGGGCCTCGTCGCTGGTGCACACCACGCGGCTGCTGTCGCTGAGCGAGGACCTGCCGGTGGCGGTGGTGATCGTGGACGAGGAGGAGCGGGTGCGGGCGTTCCTGCCTCAGCTGGACGGGATGGTGGCGGAGGGGCTGGTGCTGCTGGACCGCTGCGAGGTCGTGACCTACGCGGGCCGGGGGCCGGCGGCGGAGCCGGGCCGGGACGCGGGCCGGGATCCGGGCCGGGGGGAGACGGCGGAGTGAACTGGCTGCTGGTGGTGGCGGGCGCGGTGGTCGGCGCGCCGCTGCGGTACCTGACCGACCGGGCGGTGCAGTCCCGGCACGACTCGGTGTTCCCGTGGGGGACGTTCACGGTGAACGTGGTCGGCTGCCTGGTCCTCGGGCTGGTGACCGGCGCGGTGGCGGCGGGCGCGGCCTCCTCGCAGGTCCAGCTGCTGCTGGGGACGGGGCTCTGCGGGGCGCTGACCACCTACTCGACCTTCTCGTACGAGACCCTGCGGCTGGCCGAGACCGGGGCCGGACGGTACGCGCTGGCCAACGCGGCCGGCAGCGTGGCGGCCGGGCTGGCCGCGGTCTACGCGGGCGCGGAGCTGGCCTCGGCCCTCTGGGGCTGAGCGGGGCGCCGGAAGCCCCCGGGAGGGGCCGGTGCGCCCTCCCGGCCCGGGCGAGCTTGGGCGCTGCCCGTGTCCCGCCGGGCCGGGCGCGCGTTGGGCACCAAAAGCGGCCGCGTGCGAGTGGGCGGCCCGGGTGGGGCGGTAGAGAGGGACCTCAGTGGCTTCGGTACGGGCGGCACGGACGGTGCGGGCGGTACGGGCGGTGCGGGTGCGGCTGGCCGCGGCGCGTACGGCTCCGGGGCGGGCGGCGGCGCTCCCGCGCTCGCGCGCGGTACGGGCGGCGGCGCTGCTGACGGTGACCGGGCTCGGGCTGACCGGGTGCATGTCCGTCGGCCCGGCGGCGGAGGAGAAGCACGGCGTGGCGCCGGTCGGGCAGGCCGGTCCGGCGGCCCGGCCGGGGGCGACGGGCGGGCCCTCGGCCTCGCCGGGGGCCGGGCACCCGAGCGGGGCCTCGGGCCATCCGGAGCGGCCGGGGGGCCTCCAGGGCGAGGGCGGGGCGAACGGGGCCACCGTGACGGCGCCCGGCGAGGCGGCCCCGGGGGCGAACGGCGCGGTGGCCGGGGTGGTCCCGGTGCCGGGGTCGGGCGCTCCCGACGGCGGTCCGGGCGGCGGTTCGGCGGGCGGTGCGAACACAAGTCCCGTGCCGCACCCGGGCGGTGGCCCGGGCGGGTCGGGCGGTACGGCGGGCTCCGGCGGTACCGGCGGGGCGGGCGGCACCGGGGAGGGCCGCTCCGGCGGCGGCTCGGCCGGGACGCCCTCGTCCACCCCGAGCAGCCACCCGTCCGGCACCCCCGCGCCCGAGCACAGCTCGCCCGCCGCGACCGTCCCGCCGGCCCCGGACCCGTCCTCCGGCAGCTCCGGTTCCTCGGCCCCGAGCCCGCGGGTGGTCGCGCATTAGGTGATTGAGCAGGGGGTTTGCCTCTGATCCCCAGGTTCGTCTATGGTGGTAGATCGTTCGTTTGATCCATTTGACTGGCGCCCTATTCCCATCTGGCGCCCTTGGCGCGTTCCGGCGATCCGTGGCTGACCGCATAGAGGCGGTTGTGAAACAGAACCCCGGACTTTGGCGCGTGCCACTTCCGGAAGGTTTTGCATGTCTCTCGTTGACGACGCCCGCTTCGCCATGCCCGCGAACGAGGCCGCCGCCGATGTCACCGACACCAACGACATCAACGACATCACCGACACCGCCGCGGACGAGGTGATCGCCGAGGCCGTGGAGACCGTGGAGGCCACCGAGGAGGCGGCCGCCGAGCCCACCATCACCTTCGGCGACCTGGGCCTGCACGACGACGTCGTGCGTGCCCTCGCCAAGCGCGGTGTCACCACCCCGTTCCCGATCCAGGCCGCGACCATCCCGGACGCCCTGGCCGGCAAGGACGTGCTGGGCCGTGGCCGCACCGGCTCCGGCAAGACCCTCAGCTTCGGCCTGCCGCTGCTGACCCGCCTGGCCGACGGCGAGCGCACCAAGCCCAAGCACCCGCGCGGCCTGATCCTCGTCCCGACCCGTGAGCTGGCCATGCAGGTCGCCGACGCCCTGGAGCCGTTCGGCTCGGTGCTCGGCCTCAAGCTCAAGGTCGTCTGCGGCGGCACCTCGATGTCGAACCAGATCTACGCGCTGGAGCGCGGCGTCGACATCCTCGTCGCCACCCCCGGCCGTCTGCGCGACCTGCTGAACCGCGGCAGCGCCAAGCTCGCCGACGTCCGGACCGTCGTGCTCGACGAGGCCGACCAGATGGCCGACATGGGCTTCCTGCCCGAGGTCACCGAGATCCTCGACCAGGTGCCGGCCGGCGGCCAGCGCCTGCTGTTCTCCGCCACCCTGGAGAACGAGATCGACACCCTGGTCAAGCGCTACCTGAAGAACCCGGTCACCCACGAGGTCGACCCGTCGGCCGGCGCGGTCACCACCATGACCCACCACATCCTCGTGGTGAAGCCCAAGGACAAGGCGCCGATCACCAACGCGATCGCCGCCCGCAAGGGCCGCACGATCATCTTCGTCCGCACCCAGATGGGCGCCGACCGCGTCGCCGAGCAGCTGATCGAGGCCGGCGTGAAGGCCGACGCGCTGCACGGCGGTATGACCCAGGGCGCCCGTACCCGCGTCCTCGGCGACTTCAAGGACGGCTACGTCAACGTCGTCGTCGCCACCGACGTCGCCGCCCGCGGCATCCACGTCGACGGCATCGACCTGGTCCTGAACGTGGACCCGGCCGGCGACCACAAGGACTACCTGCACCGCTCGGGCCGCACCGCGCGCGCCGGCCGCTCCGGCGCCGTCGTCACCCTGGTGCTGCCGCACCAGCGCCGCGGCGTCTTCCGCCTGATGGAGGACGCGGGCGTCGACGCCTCGCGCCACATCCTGGACCACGCCTTCGACGCCGAGGTCGCCAAGATCACCGGCGCCCGTTCGCTGACCGAGGTCCAGGCCGAGAGCGCCGCCGGCATCGCCGGTGCCGCCGAGCGCGAGCTCGCCGACATGACCCGCCAGCTGGAGCGCGCGCAGCGCCGTGCCACCGAGCTGCGCGAGGAGGCCGACCGCCTGGCCGCCCGTGCGGCGCGCGAGCGGGCCGAGCTGGGCATCGAGGACGAGGAGCCGGCCGCCGAGGCCGAGTCCGGTGAGTCGGCCGAGGCCGCTCCGGCCGCCGAGGCCCCCGCCGCGGCGCAGGCCGAGGACCGTGCCCCGTCGTACCGCGAGGCGCGCGGCGAGCGTCCGGCCTACGGCCGTGACCGTGACCGTGACGACCGCGGTGGCCGTTCGGGTGGCTTCGGCGGTGGCCGTGACCGCGATGACCGCGGCGGCCGTTCGGGTGGCTTCGGCGGCGGTCGTGACCGCGATGACCGTGGTGGCCGTTCGGGTGGCTTCGGTGGCGGCGACCGCGAGCGCGGTGGCTTCAACCGTGACCGTGGCGGCTTCGGTGGCGGTCGTGACCGTGACGACCGTGGTGGCCGTTCGGGTGGCTTCGGTGGCGGCGACCGCGAGCGCGGTGGCTTCAACCGTGACCGTGGCGGCTTCGGTGGCGGTCGTGACCG
>NZ_JBHVEU010000484.1:0-6520 GCF_042802075.1 Kitasatospora sp. NPDC057518 | reverse complement strand
CCACGGAGGGGTCACGGTGTCACCTAGCGGTCGCGGTGCGGCCTCACGCCACGGCCGCCCCGACCTGGCTCTGCTGCGGCTGGACGGCCGTTCCGCCCCCGGACGCCCCGGCGCCGGCGTCCGCCCGCCGGGAGCGCCGGCGCAGGTGCACGACCCACCACCCGAGCCCGCGCAGGGCGCAGACCAGCGTGGTGGCGAAGAACAGGGTGTAGACGACGTTGAACACCATCAGGATCGCGTACACGAAGGCGACCGAGCTGCCGAACACGAACTGGGCCCGGCCCTTCACCGGCGTCGTGCCCGGGTCGCTGATCATGTAGTTGGTGAACAGCACGAAGGCGACACCCGTCATCGGGCCGAGCGCGGAGAACAGCGCCACGTCCCAGATCCAGTGCCGGAGGAACGCCTGGATGGCGAACGCGCCGAGCCAGCCGACGATCAGCGGGGTCCGCTTCGTGAGCAGCGCGTTGATCACGGTTCCCGCCGTGGCGATGATCAGCGGGATCATCACCCGGAAGAAGGTGTTCGCGTTCTCCGTGAACTCGTAGGGCGGCGCGATGCTGAACCACGAGCCGAAGCACACCAGCGACATCGTGATCCCGAAGTTGGACGGGTTCATGAAGTGCCGCATCCGGCCGGCGATCGGGGCCTGCAGGGCGTGCTTGCCGCCGACGCCGATGACCACGCCGAAGACGATCGGCAGCAGCTGGTTGTTGCCGTAGGTCAGCATGTTGACCGCGAGCGCCGTGATGTGGGCCGGCAGCAGGAACTCGTACACGCCGCGGAACCCGTTCCCGCGGAAGCGGGGGGCGCGGCGCTGGGCCCAGGCGCTGATCAGCTCGAAGGCGATCTCGCAGGCGTAGGCGGTGAACACCGCGACGAACGGCCACAGCCAGGGCTGCTCGAAGCCGAGCAGGGTGTAGCCGAAGATGTTGAACACGCTGATCGAGAGGGCGAAGTTCCGCAGGGCGAGGTACCGCGGGTCCTTCGGCTTCGCGGGGGCGGCCGGTGCGGCCGCCGGGGCGCCGCCGGCTCGGGGTTGCACGCTCGCGCTCATCGGTTCGGGACCTCCTGGACCTGGTCGGTCAGCACGAGCGTGTGCGTGCCGGGGCTGAGCTGCTCGCTCTTCTCGTGCAGTCCGCCGGTGGCGTCCCGCCACCTCAGGTCGACGGTGACCGGCCCCTGGTGGGCGCCGAGACCGAAGCGCACGTCGAAGCTGCGGAAGCCGCCGTGGCCGCCCCCGCCGTCGAGCCGGGAGATCTGGGTGCCGGTCGGGGTGGTGACCCGCACGGTGGCGTCGTACGCGGGCGCCCCGGTGTTCACCAGGCCCTGGCCCGCGGCACCCTCACCGGTCGGCCGGTAGAGCCGCAGGTTCAGCTGACTGCCCAGCGCCGGCGCGGTGTTGGCGTAGAAGGCGGGCGGCCCCCACTGGCGGGCCACCGCGAAGTCCAGCCGGCCGGTGCCCGTGGTGTCGCCGGTGGCGAGGCCGCGGGTCGGCGTCGGCACGGCGATGCCCAGCCGGGAGCTGATGTTCACGTACGGGCCGTCGGGGGTCTTGGCGTAGAAGGCGATCGCCTCGTCCCCGGCGATGTCGTCGCCGGGCTGGACGTTGGGCCACATCGCGGGGTTGGACAGCAGGTCGTCGTTGGTCATGGCCATCTCCTGGAGCCACGGCCAGCGGTCGATCTTCCCCTTGACGAAGCCGGTGGCCTGGAGCACCGCGAGGTCGCCGCTGTTGAGGAAGTCGCCCATCTTGGTGTCCCAGCCCCACCCGGTCCAGGCCATGCCGTGCTCCTGGGCCTCCTGGGTGAACGGGGCGATGCCGGCGGCGAGCTTGCGGCGCATGTCGGCCTCGTCCTTGGCCTTGTTGATCCAGAGGAAGTTGCTCTCCTCCAGGCCCCAGGCGACGGTGATGTTGCTGACCATCATGTCGAAGTCGCCGTTGCGGCCGATGTCGCCGAAGTCGACGCCCATGCCCTTGAACGAGCCGTTGCCGAGGACGAAGGACTTGGGCGTGGTCGGCGTGCGCTCGCCCTTGGCCTCGCTGAACTCGATGTGCCCGGGCGTGGACCGGTTGTAGAGCAGGTGCCCGTGTCCGAAGTCGTTGGCGATGTACAGCTCGGGCAGTCCGTCACCGGTCAGGTCGGCGCCCGAGATGGCCAGCGTCCACCCGGTCGACGCGTCGTAGGGGATCGCGCCCTTCTCCTCCACGTACGACGCGGTGGGCTCCGTCCCCGAGGTGCTCTGCTGCCAGCGCAGCACGTGGTCGCCGCCGGCGTTCTTGGCGCTGGACAGCGAGTCGTTCATCACGACGTTGTTCAGCCCGTTCGGGTCGAGCACGTCGGAGTCGGGGAAGTAGTTGCCGATCACGATCGACGGGCGCCCGCTGCCGTCGATGTCGCCGACGTAGTCCGCGTCGGTGTTCCAGCGCGGGCCGTGGTACTTCCCGTCCAGGGACTCCGAGGGCACCAGCTCGCGCGGCACGTAGGAGGCCGCGGCGGGGGTCGTGGCGTCCGACCTGGCCATGAACAGGATCGGCGTGCGGCCCCAGTACGTCACCAGCAGGTCCATCCGGCCGTCGCCGTTGAAGTCGCCGGGCGTGCAGCCGGTGGGCGCCATGGTGTCGTCCATCGGCAGCGGCCTGCCGTCCAGCACGAAGGGCGTGAAGCGGTCGGCCGGCCGGGCGGTCGGGGTGTACGTCACGATCACGCTGTCGGTCCTGGTGTCGACGATGCACATGCCGTCGGCCACTCCGTGCCCGGTCAGGTCGTTGATCGCGATGCTGGCCCCGACCGAGGAGATCCACGAACGGATCTTCTGGTAGGCCGGGTTGACGGTCCGGACCGTCCGCATCGGCCGCTGCTCGTAGCCGGGCGGCATCGCGATGGGCAGTTCCTTGAAGCCGTACTGCTTCGCGACCTCCTCCGCCCCGGCCGCCGCGACCGAGGTCCGTACGGCGAAGAACAGCGAGGTGGCCACCATTATCACCACCAGGCCTGGAATCAGTCTGCGGATTCGTTCACGGTACGCCACCGGGTTCCCCTCTCGACGGATCGAATACGACCCCGTGCCCGCGTCGAGTGCAGGACGCGGCCAAAACCCCCTGCTGACAGGAAGGTTCGGGATGACGGAATTCACGACCCGAAATGCGCCGGCGATAGGCACGTCACGCGCGGGTCTACTGTACGAGGATGTACGCAAAGCACTCGGAATCGCTACTTCCCCGTTGCTCAGCGGGAGGAATTGCGGCCGCCGCCGGGACCGTCGGCCGGCCCGCGACCGCACGACGAAGCGCCCTCCCGCGCGCGTGCCGCGGAAGGGCGCTTCCAGAACTCAAGGGAGGTTCACCGGGGGGGAATGGCTTCTCCCGTCCGCCGGTTCACCGGTTCACCGGTTCACCGGTCAGGCGTACGTGACGACCGCGCGGAAGCGCGCCTCACCCCGCTCGACCCGGTCCAGCGCCTCGGCGACCCGCTCCTTGGGGAAGGTCTCGACCATCGGCGTGACCGCCCCGGAGGCGACCAGGTCGAGGGCCTCGGTGAGCCGGTCGAGGCCGTTGTGGGTGGCGCCGATCACCTGCTGGCGCTGCGCCCAGAACGGGCTGGTCGGCGGGATGGCGAAGGGCTCGACCGGGTCGATGGTGGCCAGCACCATCCGGCCGTTCGGCCGCAGCCCCTGGAGGGCCCCGGCGGCGGCCCGGTAGGAGGTGCCGGTCACCAGGACGACGTCGGCGCCGCCGATCGCCCGCAGCCCCTCACCGTCGGCGACCACGTGGTCCGCGCCCAGGGTCCGGGCCAGCCGGTGCTTGTCCGGCGAGCCGGTGACGGCCACGGTCTCGAAGCCGCCGGCCCGGGCGAACTGCACGGCGAGGTGGCCGAGTCCGCCGATCCCGAGCACCGCGACCCGTTCGCGCGGTCCGGGATCGGCGGCGCGCAGCGCGCTCCACGCGGTGTAGCCCGCGCACAGCACGGGGGCGGCGGTCTCGTACGGGACGGCGTCCGGCAGCAGCACGGTGCTCGCGGCCGCCACCGCGACGTACTCCGCGTGTCCTCCTTGCACGGTGAGGCCGCTCATCACGGCCTCCGGGCAGTTCATCCCGGACTGCCCGGAGAGCGGGAGGTTGAGCCGGCAGTACGCGCACCGGCCGCAGGTCGCCTGCACCCAGGTGGCGCCGACCCGGTCGCCGACCCGGCGGCCGGTCACCCCGGCGCCGACCTCGACGACCTCCCCGGCGGCCTCGTGCCCGACCACCACCGGAGCGAACGCCGGGAAGGGGAACACGCCCTGACTGACCAGCAGGTCGTTGTGGCAGACCCCGCAGGCGTGGACCCGGATCAGCACCTGGCCGGGACCGGGCCTCGGGGTGGGGATCTCGCGAAGCTCCCAGCGCGCCTTGGCCTCGGGTACGACGGCTGCCCACATCGGCCGAACCACCTTTCCTGTCAACTGCTCCGCGGCCCGAGCCGGACCGGGAGGGTCTGGACGCCGTTCATGATGAAGGTCGCCTGCGGTGCCAACTCCTCGGCGGGTACGGCGAGTTCGAGGTCCGGGAAGCGCCGGAACAGCGCGGCGAGGGCGGTCTCGGCCTCCATCCGGGCCAGCGGCATGCCGATGCAGCGGTAGACGCCGTGGCCGAAGGAGAGGTGCTCCTTGTTCGCCCGGGTGGCGTCGAAGGCGTCGGCGTCCTCCCCGTGGACGGCGCGGTCGCGGCCCGCCGCCGCGAAGTTGATCAGGACGGGCTCCCCCTTGGCGATGGTGACCCCGCCGAGCTCGATGTCCTCCACCGCGAAGCGGAACGGCAGGTGCGCGACCGGCGCCTCGGCGCGCAGGCTCTCCTCGATCACCTCCGCCCAGCCCACCGCGCCGGACCGGAGCAGCGCCCGCTGGTCGGGGTGGGTGAGCACGGCCCGGACGGTGTTGGCGAGCAGGTTCATCACCGGCTCGGTCCCGGTGGCGAGCAACAGGTGCAGGGTGCCGACCAGTTCGGAGTCGCTCAGCCGGGATCCGTCCTCCTCCTGGGCCTGGACCAGGTCGCTGGTCAGATCGTCCCCGGGGTCGCGGCGCTTGCCCTCGACGAACTCCAGCATCTCCCGGTGCCACCGCTCGACGTTGGCCGCGGACTCCTCCGGGGTGATGGTGGTGTCGACGTTCACCTCGCCGCCGCGCAGCATCCGCTCACGGTCCCCGGCCGGCACGCCGAACAGGTCGCAGATCACCCGGGCCGGCATCGGATGGGCGAAGCGGGCCTTGAGGTCGACCACCTCGCCGGGCGCGAGGCGGCCAAGGTCGTCCAGCAGCTCCTCGACGGCCTTCTCCACCTCGGCCCGCATCGCCTCGACCCGGCGCGGGGTGAAGGCGCCGGCGGTCAGCCGCCGCAGCCGGGTGTGGTCGGCGCCGTAGCGGGTGGTGAGGTTGTCCATCAGCACCCAGCCGATGAGCGGGAAGTCCGCGCCGATCCGGCCCTCGGCGAACGCCGCCCAGTGCCGGCGCGGGTCCTTGGACAGGCGGTGGTCGGCCAGGGCCCGCCGGGCGACGTCCTGGCCGGTGATCGACCAGGCCGGTACGCCACCGGGCAGTTCGATCCGGGCGACCGGGCCGTTCGCCCGGATCCGGGCGCCCTCCGCGTGGATGTCACGTCCGGCTCGGTCGATGACGACGGGGGCGGGGAGTGACACGGAAGCCTCCAGGCGGTCGGAGCGGGGCGCGGGCGGAGTCAGGGAGTCGCCGGGTCGCGGGGCCACGCGGCAGCGGGGCCAGGGCCGTTGACCGGCCCTGTCGAGGCTGGCACCCGCGCGGGGTGCCCGCATCTCCCGGCTTGCGGCGTCCCCCCGCCCGGCGGCGGGGCGGCCGCCCAGCGCAATCGGGAAGATGCGGCGGCCGACGGCCCGGTGTGACGCTGGCCGTCACCGGGCCGTGGTGATCGCGGCCGGGAACCGCCGGATAAGGAGAGAGCCATGTCCGCCACTCCCCCGCCCACCGCCGCCGACGTCGCCGCGCTGCGCGCCGTCCCGGAACTCATCATCGCGGCCTGGGCACGGCACGACGCCGACGGCTTCGCCTCGGTCTTTACCGACGACGCGACGCTGATCCTGCCCGGGGACGTCTACCTGACCGGCCGCGAGCAGATCCGCGCCTTCATGGCGCAGGCGTTCGCCGGCCCGTTCAAGGGCACCCAGGTCACCGGTGAGCCGCAGTCGGTCCGCCCGCTGGCCGACGACGTGGCCGTCCTGGTCACCAAGGGCGGCGTGCTGGCCCCCGGGGACACCGAGGTGACGCCCGAGCGGGCGATCCGGGCGACCTGGGTGCTGGCCAGGCAGGGCGCCGACTGGCGGATCGCCTCGTACCAGAACACCCCCGTGGCCGCCTGAGCCCGGAGCCGGAGCGGCGGGGCCGTCACCCGCTCTCCCCGCCGGAGACCGCGCGGCGGCCCCGGCTCCGCACCGACCGCCGGCCCTCCCCCGGCGGCCCGGCCGATCGACGCTCCGGGGCGCCGCGCGGCCGGTACAGTGCCGTGCGGGAC
>NZ_JBHVEU010000483.1:0-6533 GCF_042802075.1 Kitasatospora sp. NPDC057518 | reverse complement strand
ATCCCGGTGTTGCGGAAGACACCCACCGCACCGTCCGGCTGGGTGATGACGTAGTCCGTACGACCGTCACCGTCGAAGTCCGCGAACGTCACCTGGGCCGGGTTGGCGGTGAGCCCTGTCGCGACCTGACCCAGGTCACTCCAACCACCGTGGCCGTCACCGCCCTTGTTCAGGAACACCCGCACCGAACCGTCACCGTTGATCAGGATGTAGTCCGCGCGGCCGTCGCCGTCGTAGTCCGCGAACCGCACCCGGCTGCGGTCGCTCGTCATCCCCGTCGTGACCTGCCCCAGGTCGCTCCAACCGCCGTGTCCGTCACCGCCCTTGTTCAGGAACACCCGCGCCGAACCGTTGTCGTTGAGGATGACGTAGTCCGCGCGGCCGTCACCGTCGAAGTCCGCCCACCGCACCCGACCCGCCCCACCCGACTCCGTACCGGCCGAGGACCCCCGGCCGCCGATCGGCGACACGTAGCCGCTGACGTGCTTCGACCCGTACATCCCGCCGGCGGTGATGGTGCCGCGGGTGACCTGGCTGTTGCCCTGGTTGCCGCCGATGGTGCCGACGGACCCGTCGGAGTTGACCGAGACGACCAGCGAGACGTGCTCCGCGTAGTCGGAGCCGTTGTAGTTGAAGACGGCGGCGTCACCGACGCGGGGGGTCGAGTGCAGACCGGAGCCGTACTGTCCGAAGCTGCCGGCCCCGGAGGTCAGCCCCGAGACGTTGACGCCGTTCTGCGCCCAGACCCAGCGGGCGAAGTCGGCGCACCAGTTCTCGCCGCAGCTGGTGTAGTAGCCGCTGCCGCCGGCGCTGTTGGTGTCGCAGGCGCCGTGGCCCAGGTTGGCCTCGGCGGTGCCGACGATGTTCGACCCGACGCTGGCGACGGCGATCTGGGCTCCCGTCAGCATGAGGATGGGGGTGACCGCGGCGGTGGCGAAGGCCGCGGTGACCAGCGTGCGGAGGGAACGCTTGCGCATGGTGGGTTTTCTCCTGTTTCGGGCATGGCGGGGACAGGCGTGGTGCGACGGTGAGGGACGGTCCGCGGGTCGGGCGGTGGCGACGGGCACGGAGACCGTGCCGGCCCGCCGGAGACCGGGACCGGTGTTCAGTGGGCGCGGGGCGGGACGGCTGCCCTGCAGGAGCAGCGGTCGTGGGCGCCCGCGGCGGTGACCGGCTACTGCCAGATCATGTTCTCGTCGTGCACGTCGGCGGCCTCGACGCGGGAGACGGAGGCGGTGGCGTGCCCGGCGACGGACAGGGCGACGGCGGGCAGCGCGGCGGCGACGGCGAGGGTGACGACCGCGGCGGCCTTGGCGAGACGGGTGCGCAGCATGGTGGGGTCCTTCCACGGAGGTGGGCCGAGTGGGGGCGGCCGGACCGTGCGTCCCGCGGTGACGCTTCGTCCTGGTGGCCTTGCCGGTCGGTGCTCCCGGCCGGCGATCACTACCTTGGCCGTGGGCCCGGGGCGGACGGAAGGGATGTCAGGTGGACGGAAACGTCCCCTGCCGGTTCCGTCCAGCGGGGCCGGATCGGGACAGTTCCAGTTCGTAGAACGGGGAGACGAGCGGGGCGCCGGCCCGGGCCACGGACCAGCCGTGCAGCGGTGCGGCGGACGCCACGGCCCGCTCGCAGAGCGCGGCGGCCCGGGACTCGGCGTCGGCGAGGCCGTCGGCGAGGAGGTACAGGCCGAGCACCGGGTCGGGGACGGCGTGCGGGTGGACGGCGACGTGCTCCAGCCGGTCCGCGGGGGTCGCCACGGACCGGACGAGGTCGGCGACGCCGTCGGGCAGGGGTGCCCCGTCCGGGGCGAGCAGCTGAACGTGGATCAGGTACATGCCTCCGACGTTCCCAGGCCGCGCGGACGGAGCACAGGGGGTCGCCCGGGACGCTTCGGGCCGTGGCCGGAACGGTCCACGGGATAACCCTGGTCCAGCTGCGGATCTTCGTGCGATGATCATGCGCGCATCGTTCACAGGACCGCTACCGGGGGGTAGGAAATGCTGGCTGTTCTGGGCTTGGACACCGCTTCGGAAGCCGTGTACAGGGCCATGCTGGCCCGTCCCCAGGACGGTGTGCAGGGGCTCTGCGCAGCGGTCGGACTGACCGAGGCGCAGGTGCGCTCGGCGCTGGACACCCTCAGCGAGCTCGCCCTGGTCCGGCCCTCGCACGAGCGGGACGGAGCGCTGCGCGCGGTCTCGCCGGACGTCGGCATGGAGATCCTGATGGCCCGCCAACAGGCCGAACTGGCGGTCCAGCAGCAGCGGATCGAGGCCTCCCGGGTCGCGGCGGCGCAGCTCATCGCCGACTTCTCGGACCTCCGTCCGGCCACCGCGCACGCCGGGGTCGAGCACCTGGTCGGCCTGGACGCGATCCGCGACCGGCTGGCGTCCCTCACCCGCGAGGTGAGGGACGAGGTGATGACCTTCGCCCCCGACGGCGCCCACACGCCGGAGAGCATCGAGGCGGCCCGTCCGCTCGACGAGGAGCTGCTCGGGCGCGGCGTGAAGATCCGTACCGTCTACCTGGAGAGCGCGGGCAACAGCGCTCCGACCGTCGCGTACACCGCGTGGCTCGCCGCGCGGGGCGGACAGGTGCGGGTCGTGCCGTCGCTGCCGACGCGGATGATCGTGGTCGACCGCGCCACCGCCGTCATCCCGGTGAACAGCGAGGACACGGCGGCGGCGGCCGTGGTGCTGACCGGGCACGGCACGCTGACGGCCCTGTGCGCGCTGTTCGAGAACGTCTGGGACGCCGCGCGGCCCCTGGTGGGCCCCGCCGTCCGCGACTCCCGGGGCCTCAGCGGCCAGGAGTCGGCCGCCCTGCGGCTGCTCTCCGAGGGGCACACCGACGAGGCGATCGCCAAGCGGCTGGGCGTCTCGCCGCGCACGGCGCGGCGGATCGCCACGGAACTGATGGAGCGGCTCGGCGCCCGCAGCCGGTTCGAGGCCGGTGTGCGCGCCGTCCAGCACGGCTGGCTCCCGGCCCGCGTCTGAACGGCGCTCTTCCCGGAGTGCAGGAGCCCGCACCGCCCGGTCAGTCCGGCACCACGTTCGACAGCGGCAGGCCCGCGAAGAAGGCCACCGCCTCCTCCCGCCAGTGCGGGCGCCAGCCCTCGGCCTCGGCGCGGGCCGCCTCGGCGCAGCGGCGCATGTCGGAGCGGAGCCTGCCGTCCACGCCCAGCCGCCGGGCCAGCTCGCGGACGTGCTCGACCGTGTCGTCCGGGCAGTGCGGGTCGCCGAGCGCGGACTCCACCACGGCCCGCTGGGCCTCGTCCGCGGCGGCGAGCAGGGCGCTCACGGCGTAGCTGCGGCGTCCCGCGCGGAGGTCGGCGCCGGTGGACTTGCCGGTGGCGTCCTCGTCGCCGAACAGGTCGAGGTAGTCGTCGCGCAGCTGGCCGCCGATGCCGACCAGGGTCGCGTAGCGGCGCAGCCGTGCGTCGTGGGCGGCCAGGTCCGCGCCGGCGGCCAGCAGCCCCAGCCGCAGCGGGGCGAGCACCGAGTACCGGGTGGACTTGTACTCGCAGACGGTGTGCAGGAACTCCTCGTCCGGGAGCGACCGGAAATCGCGTTCGAGGTCGACGATCTGGCCGGTGACGGTCTCGGCGCCCGCGTTCAGCTGCACCTCCAGCATCGCCTGGCGCAGCTCGGCGGGGACGTCCGCCTCCAGCAGGACCCGCATCGACAGGAAGGCCGCGAGGTCACCGGCCAGGACGGCCAGGCCGAGGGCGGTGCGGTCCGCCTCCGGGAACTCCCGGCGGTAGGCGTAGTAGGTGGAGGGGCCGCCGCGGCGTACGGGCGCGTCGTCGATGATGTCGTCGTGGACGAGCCCGTGCGTCTGGAGCAGTTCGATGCTCAGCGCGGCCTCCGCCAGGCCGGGCACCGGGTCGGTGGTCACCAAGCGGGCGGCCTCGTACAGCAGGGCGACCCGCAGGCGCTTGCCGCCGCGCAGTGAGAGGTCCCGCAGCAGTTCCAGGCAGCGCGGGGTGAAGCGGCTGAGCGGCGGCGTGTCGAGGCGCTCCGGCAGGGCGGCGAAGTAGGCCTCGAAGCGGAGGTCGAACCGGCGCCGGTGTCCGGCGGCTCGTTCGCGGGCGGCTGCCATGATCGTCTCGTTCACGGGGCCCAGCCTCGCATCCGTACGGGCGCAGCCGCGCGGCCGGGGTCGGAGTCGGGGTCGGGGCGGGCCCGTGGGCGGACGCCCGTTGCCGGTGGCCTCCGCGCCTTGCCGGCGCATCCGCATCACCGCCTACCGGCGGTCACTTCAGCCGTCTTTCGGCCAACTGTGCGAAAGGTCTGGTCGCCGCCACGGCGCCTCCCTAGAGTGGCCGCAATCTTCCGCAAGTGACCCTTTCTTCACGCTGGTTCACCGGACCTTCACACCGGCGCACCGGCCCCGGGACGTTCAGCGCAGCCTGTTCCCACCATCGAGCCGTCGAGCCGGAAGGGCCGGGTCCATGACGCAGGCGTTCCAGTCCCCCGGCTTCGCCGCGCTCGCGGCCGACCGCGCGGTCGAGACCCGGCTAGTCGAGGAGCGCTGGCAGGCGGTCGCCTGGGATCTGGGGACGGGGCAGCGCCGGGTGGTCACCGACCGACCGGGGGGCGTCCACCTCAGCGAGATCGAGCCGGACGGCGAAGCCATCTGGTGGTTCGACGCCGACAGCGCCGGTGAGGGGCGGTGGTGGCGCGAGCCGTTCGCGGGCGGAACGGACGGCACGGGCAGCGCGGGCGGCGCGGGCGGCGCGGGCGGCGCGGCGCTGCACGGCGTGCCGCCCGGGCGGGCCTACGGCGTCGCCTTCGACCGGACGGGCGCGCTCGCGGCGGTGGCCGTCGGCGTCGACGGCGCCTCGCACTGCTACGTCGGACCGCCCGCGGGCGAGGCCCGGCTGGTCGGTTCGGCGCCGGGCTACCTGAGCCTGGCCGACCTGTCGCCGGACGGCCGGCTGCTCGCCCTCGGCGGGCGCCCCGACGGGGACGACTCGGTGGTCCTCTGGCCGACGGACACCCGGCCAGACGCCCAGCACGACACCCCGGTGGACGGTCCGCTGCGGCTCGCCGGGAACCGCCGACTGCGGCTCTGGCCGATCGAGTTCAACCCGCTCGCGGTGCACGAACCGGAGCTGCTCCTGGTGGCCGAGGAGGACGAGCGGTACACCGTCGCGACCTGGCGGGCGAGCACGGGCCTGCGAAGACACCCGGGGCTCTCCTTCGACTCGCAGATCTCGGCCGGCTGGTACCAGGGGCCGCGCGGGGTGCTGATCCAGCACGAGCGGGCCGGGCGGAGCCGGCTCCTCCTCGCCGACCTCGACCCGCCGCCGGGACAGGAGGGGGCGACGCGCGTACAGACGCACGTACAGGAGATCAGCACCCCCGGCGGCACCATCCACGACCTGTCCTGCGCCCCGGACGGCACCCTGCACTGTGTCTGGAGCCGGGAGTCGACCCCGCCCCGCCCGCTGGTCCTGCGCCCCGGCACGGCGGAGGCGCACCACCCCGACCCGGACGGCGGCGACACCTCCCGCACCCGGCGCTGGACGCCCCGGCCGTACGGGCGGATCCACAGCTTCGTCAGCACCCCGGCCGGCCCCGGCCCGTGGCCGACCCTCTTCCTGGTCCACGGCGGCCCCGCCACCCACGACCGGGACTCCTACGACCCGCGGGTGAACGCCCTGGTCGACCGCGGCTACGCGGTGGTGCGCACCAACTACCGCGGCTCCACCGGCTACGGCACCCGCTGGCAGCACGAGTACGGCCACCGGGTCGGGCTGGCGCAGATCGAGGACCTGGCCGCCGTCCGCGCCGAGCTGGTCGCCGACGGTACGGCGCTCGCGGAGCGCACCGGCCTGTGCGGCTTCTCCTGGGGCGGCTACCTGGCCCTGCTGGCGATGGGCGCGCAGCCGGAGCTGTGGTCGCTCGGCATGGCCGCGCAGCCGATCGCGGACTACCCCGCCACGTACCGCACCACCACCCCCGCACTGCGCGAGCTCGACCGGCAGCTCTTCGGCGGCACCCCGGACGAGGTGCCCGAACGCTACCGAGCCGCCGACCCGCGGACGTACGTGCACCAGGTCCGCTCGCCCGTCCTGCTGGTCGCCTCGCGGACCGACGAGCGGTGCCCGCCCGACCAGGTCGCCCGGTACGCCGCGGACCTGCGCCGGCTGGCGGTGCCGCACGAGCTGCTCTGGGTGGACGGCGGCCACTACAGCCGCCGGACCGCCGACCACCGATCGGTGCTGGCCGCGATGGTCCGGTTCGCCGAACACGCCTGGCCGCCACCGCTCCCCCGGCCACCCCGGGGCGACCGCCCCGGGGTACCCGCCGAGTCGATGGAAGGAGGTGAACAGCCATGAAGCGACGCAGCATCCAGAACGACCCGATCAGCACCCCGGAGCGTGACCGGGGCGCCGTGGTGGTCCAGAACTTCGCGCTCGACATCACCAAGGCCGCGCCGGTCGCGCCTGCCCTGAAGGGGCAGCCGAAGCCGAAGCCGGAAGCGAAGAAGTGACCCCCCGTCGCTCCGGGGCGGCCGCGGTGCCCCGG